>USCW01000040.1 GCA_900553315.1 uncultured Eubacteriales bacterium | reverse complement strand
GTGGACGCAGTCATCTTGGTCAGCGCCGCGCCGGACAGCTTGCCCGCCGCCTGACCGATGGCCATGGCCGGTGGCATCACGCGAATGGCCGCCGCCGCTGGCGAATCCGCGCAGACGCACCGTCCCGCCAACAGCAGATTCTCCACGCCCACGGGCAGCATACAACGATAGGGAATGCCGTAATAGTCGCCTTCAATGGGGATATATTGGGTGCTGCTGGGGCCGAAGCGGCCGTGAATATCCACCGAATTGGAGGCCAGCGCAATGCTGTCCTCGGGCACCTTGCACGCGACCAAGTCCTCCGCCGTCAGGCGATACTCCCCGCGCATGTGCCGCGTTTCGCGGATGCCCACATAGGAGGCCGTGGCGCGAAGCTTGGCATTTTCACAGCCGGGCACATACTTTTTCAGGAAACGGAACACCTCGTCCGCCTGACGGCGGCCCTCGATCTCCGCATAAGTCAGGCTTACATTATCCGTACCGTCCACGTTCAAAATGCGGGTGGTGTTCACGCACCATTCATCGTCCTTGGGCATTCGGAACAGGCCGAGGCTCACCCGGTTCAGCGTCCAGTCCCCCGCCTCCCGTGCCTTGGATACATACCAATGGAAGGAGCGGTAATTCACGCCGTCCTTGCGATAGAAATGATCCCGGTTGGCGGCAATGTCCGCATCCAGCTTCGCCGCGTCTACATTGCAGATTTGGAAGAACATGGTCGCGGGCTGTATCTGATGCAGCTCCTCATTGCCCATTTCGTAGGGCACGCCGCACCGGGCAGCCACGTCGCCGTCGCCCGTACCGTCGATGAAAATGCGTCCCTCGATGCGCTCCACCCCCGCCTTGGAGGCCACCTCCACCGCCGTCAGCGTATTGCCGCTCAGGATGGGCCGCAGAAACTGCGTGTGATACAGCACCTGCACGCCCGCCTCCGTCAGCAGCTCGTCCACCACCAGCTTCAGACACTCCGGCTCATAGGGCGTTACATGGTCGTGTCCCACCGTGATCCACGAGGTATAGGGCGTGCCCGCCCGCACCTGCGAGGGATGCAGCGCACCGCCCTTCGCTACCATCCGATCAACGATCTCCGCGAACAAGCCGCGGATCATCATCCTTTCACCCTTGCGGTCATAGCAGGTCATGAACGGCCCCACCAAGCCCTGCGTTGCCATGCCGCCGCAGGAACCGCCCTGCTCCACCAGTATCGTCTTCGCGCCCGCCCGGGCAGCGGCAATCGCCGCGCACATGCCCGCAGGACCGCCGCCCAGTACCACCACGTCCGCCGTGAATCTCGCCTGTTCTACCATTGCAGTCGTCCTCCAAATGCTTGTTTCAAACATCATACCAAGGTATTCTTTCGCTGTCAAGTGCAGGCCATGATTGAACCGCACATTTTCATGAAAAAAAGATGCCGGACAGCTCTGCCATCCAGCATCCTGCTTGTCTCAACCGTTTACAGCACCTTAGCCGCTTCGCTCATCCAACCCAGATCCCAACACACGGAGCTGCACAGATATTTGTCACGAATTTCCCGTGAGCCCGTCCATGCGTCCAGCGTGTCCTGATGAGAGATGCCGAGGTCGTCCGGAGTCATGGGCATCTTCAGCCGCTCCATCTGTGCGCGGAGCACCGTCGTATCGGGCAGCTCCTCCTGCATGATGCGGAGAATATCATCCCAATGGGTCAGCAGACGCTGCAGGCGTTCCGCGTGACGGGCGGGATCGTTCTTATGATAACGCTCCTCCTCGCCCTTAATGATTGCGGGAGCCGCCTTACCGAAAATGCGCTGCATTTCCTGCCGCCAATCCTCCTCCCGGAAGGAAGCCAACACTTCATCCGCGTGAGCCTGTGTCGGCGTGTGCGCCCGCATCCAGTCCAGCACCTTCAGCGTCAGCAGCGTACCTACGCCCACTTGAATGCCGTGCAGATCGCTGGTCTTGCCCCGATCCAAGTCCATCATTTCCCACATGTGGGAGAAATAATGCTCCTCGCCGGAGGCCGGGCGGGACAGCCCCGCAAAGGCCATGGCGATGCCGCTGAGGATCAGTCCGCCGACCACCTTGCCCACGGCCTCTTCGTCCCGCTGAGGCAGCTTGTCCGCCCCCTCGATGACCTGACGAAGCGACTTGCGTACCATAGCCGCAATCTCCTCGCAGTAGGGCTCGCCCGTCACAAGGTTGGAAATGCGCCACTCGCACAGCGCGCAGTATTTGGCGATCATATCGCCGTACCCGGCTTGCAGCATCCGCATGGGCGCGTCCTTCATAATGGCTGTGTCCGCAATGATCGCCACGGGGCAGCCGGTGCTGAGGGATACCTTCACCCGGTTCTGGATCATGGAGGCGCTGTTGGAGGCATAGCCGTCCATGGAGGGCGCCGTGCCGACCACCACGCTGCGGCACCCCGCCGTGTGCGCCAGCACCTTGCAGCAGTCGTTGATTACGCCGCTGCCCACCGCCAGAATGCCGTCGCAGCAGGGCTGAAAGGCCATGGTCAGCGCACCCACCGCCGCTTCGTCCGGCTCAATGTGTCCTTCCCCAAGGCTGCACACCATATAGGGCATATCCGCCGCCTTCAGGGAAGCCTCCACCTGCGCCATAGCGACCCTGCGGGTATTCTCGTCGCACACCACGAAGGGATGATGGATGCCGTGACGAGCCAGCACCTCGGCCGTCCGCGACGCCACGCCGCTGCCCAGCAGCACCTCCTCCACGTCGCAATGATGCGCGTGTCCGCAAGCATCGCAATGCACGCCGCCCTTTTGCAGCAGCTGCTGCAAATCCATGTCTGTCAAATGCATGTCGTTCGTCTTCCTTTCCCGGTCAGGTCAGGCTGCGCACCGCCGCAGCTATGCCCTCGGCCAGCGCCGCATGTCCCGCCGGTTCCATGTGAATGCAGTCCGCAAAGGAGGGCTTCGCCAGCTTCGCCGCGTCCACCATCACCGCGCCCTTGGCCTGACACATGGTCTCAAATTCCTTGGCAAAGAGCAGCGACTGCTCATGGCCGTATTTCAGCGTGGAATAGCCGGGGCGCTTCGCCAAGTCCTCCCCAATTTCAATGGGCGAGACCACAATGGCCTTGAACCCATTGGGGAACACCGGCTGGGTGCTGGGATAGCGTACGTCCATGCTCCGCGCCATATCCAACAGCAGCCCCACGCCCTGCGCGGCGTGCCACGCGTCCACAAACTTCAGGTCGTTGGTGCCCAGCGAAATCACCAGCACATCCAGCGGCTTAGCCGACACCAGAATACCCTCCAGCATGTCCTTGCCGTTCAGGTAGGGCTTGAAGGGATCGTCAAAGGCGGAGGTGCGGGCGTTCAGTCCCTCCTCCTGCACATAGTAATCCTCGCCCAGCACGTCCCGCAGGCGACCCGTCCAGCGGGTATGCTCGTCATAGCGCACGCCCGTGATGGGGGTGTATCCCCACGTGTTGGAATCCCCATAGCATAAAATACGCTTCATTTGTGGCTCCATCCTTTAACGCAGAATTTCGTCAATGGCGTGACCGTCTACATCGCCCATTTCGAGACCCAGTACCTTCGCCACGGTAACGGGCTCGTCCACAATGCGGCGGCTGTCCAGCACCACGCCGGGCTTGATGGAGGGGCCGAAGGCGATCAGCGTGGGCTGCGGACCCTTATCCGGCTGATGACCGTGGGTCGCACGTCCAAAACGATAGTCCGTGGTGTCGTGCGCTCGGCACATGGGCGCCATCCAGTCGTTGCCGAAGGAGGTGTAGCCGTCTGTTTCGATCACGAAGCTGAAGTCCCCGGCCAGATGCTCCTCGGCCTCGGCCTCGGCGGCGGTATACACCCGGGAAATGCCATAGACGCCCGCCTTGCACATGTCGTCCAGCGCCTCCGCCGTGCGGGCCAGCGCCGCCTTGTCGGAGGGATCCTTCAGGTAGACCTGCGCAGACGCGCCCGTGGACTTGACCATGGCGGTGTAATCCCGCACATTGCCCTCCGCGTCCACGTCGATCAGACCGCGGCGTGCCAGTTCCACGTTGGGGCACATGACCCGGCTGATGTTGATCTGACCGTGGTCGCTGATGATGAAAAAGTCCGTCTCCTCATAGATGCCCGCGTCCTTGGTGGCCTTGATGAGCCAGCCCAGCCAGTTGTCGATCTCATGCACGCCGTGCGTGACCTTCGGGCTGAACAGGCCGGTCTGATGGCGATAGCCGTCGATGTTCGCCGGGTGGACCATCAGCAGGTTGGGCTTGAATTCGCGGATCATGGAGCAGGCGCAGGCGGTAATAAACTCGTCGCAGTTGGGATGCGTGCGGTTCACCTGCATCCACAGGTGGGGATCAATGCACTTTTCCACCACCTCGGGCGTGCTGCCGGAGTGCAGGAAGCAATCCCGCATACTCTCGTCCTCGGACTGCGGCCAATATTCATCGATCAAATAATCAATGCTCTTGCAGTTGCCCGTCACCGGCCAGAACACCGCCGCCGTAGTCAGCCCCGCCGCCTTCGCCGCGTCAAAGATGGAGGGCGCCTTCACGTCGTCATAGAACCAATGCCAAGGAGAGGACTTCTCCTTCAGGTTCGTCAGCTCGTTATTGACAATGCCGTGACGGTCGGGATAGCAGCCCGTCATCATGGAGGTATGGCAGGGATAGGTCAGGGACGGATAGATGGAGCGCATATGCCGCACGCGAGCCGCGTCCTTCCATACGCTGCCGAACACAGGCAACTCGCGCAAGGTCAGGGTATCCTCATAAACCAGTGCATCCTCGGAAATCACGATCACATGCTTGCTCATAGATTCAACTCTCCCCTCACAAAATGAGCCAGACAGGAGAAGCCTCCTGCCTGGCGGTCGATTATTTCATACCATTGTAGGCAAAGGCTTGGATGATCTTCTTGCTGGCAAAGATGAACACGATAATGACGGGCACCACCAGAATGAAGTTGCCGGCCATGATCTCGTTCCACATAATGCCCTGCTCGACTTCCTGCTTCAGCTTTTCAATGTACAGGGTCAAAGGACGGAACTTATCGCTGTTCGTCATAACCAACGGCCAGAAGTAGGCGTTCCAAGTGCCGATGAAGGAAAACATTGCAATAGTAATCATGCTGGATTTGCACATGGGCAGACAGATACGGGTCATAATCTGCGCCTCGCTGGCGTTGTCCAGCCGGGCGGACTCAATGATCTCATCCGGGATCTGCTTGAAGCCCTGCCGCAGCATGAAGATACCGAAGGCATTCGCGCCAAGGGGCAGAATCTGCGGCCACAGGGAGTTAATCAGCTTCGCCTTGGACATCATCAGATACACGCTGATGTAGGTGATCTGTCCGGGGATCATGAAGGCGATCAGCACGATGCCGAACAAAATCCCCTGCAACGGGAACCGCCGCTTAGAGAACGCGTAGGATGCGGGTACCATGACCACCAGCTGAATGGCAATGACAGAGAGCGTGACCACAACAGAGTTGATGGCATACTGGGTAATGTCAATGCCGCGGGAAAAGATGTTGGTGAAGGCCTCCAGCGTGAAGTTCTGCGGCCACAGGGTAGGCGGCGTTTGAATCGCCTCGCTGTAGGTCTTAAAGGCGGTGATAATCATCCAATAGAAGGGGAAGATGAAAATCAGCATGATGGCGATCTTAAAAATGTCGCCGGGAAGATTCGGCAGGTAATTCCGTAAGCGTCTTTTAATCTGAGAACCATCCATTTTTCAGCCTCTCCTTTCTTATTGGTAATGAACCTTGCGCTCCAGACCCTTGAAGTCCAGCAGCGTCACAAGGATCAGGATAATCATCAGCACCACGCCCGCCGCAGCGCCAATGCCCAGCGTGTTGCTCCGCTGGAAGGCATAGTCATAGATATACATGCACAGTACGCGGGTCGAGTCGCCAGGGCCGCCGTTCGTCATAATCCGCATGGAATCGAAGACCTTAAACGCGCCCGTGGTGATGGTAATCAGCAGAAAGAACAGCTGCGGCGAAAGCATCGGCAGGGTGATCTTGAAGAACACCTTCGTGGGCGATGCGTTGTCCAGCTTGGCGGCCTCATAGATTTCCGTGGGAATGGATTTCAGCGCCGCCAGAATAATCAGGGCATAGTAGCCGATAGACTTCCAAACGTTCATGACGATAACGCAGTTCATGGCAAGCTTGGAGTCGTTCAGCCAGCTTTGGTAGGGAATGCCGAAAAAGCCAAGGACGGTATTGAACAGGCCGTAATCGTTCTTGTTATACAGCCACGTCCAAATGAAGGCGCAGGAGATGGAGGCCACCAGATGGGGCGTAAAGAACACGGTCTGCGCCACGCGGTTGATCTTGCGATCCCGCTGCATCCACACGCCGAAGACGACAGCCAGTACAATGGTCAGCACCAGCTCCATCACCGTATAATACGCGGTGTTCTTCAGCGCGGCCAGAAAGTCCGTTTTGACGAAAAACAGTTGTCGGAAGTTGTCCAGCCCTACGAATTCCTTAAAGGGCTTCAAGGCGTTGCCCCTGTACAGGCTGAGCTGGATAATGTGAATCATGGGATAAACCGTAAAGAGCAGCAGGAAAATGATGGCCGGGAGAATCATCAGGTAGGAAGAGAGGTAGCTCTTCCACCGCTTTTCTCCAAGCGGGATATCCTTTTTACGCATCGTTCTCCCCTCCGGCGATCTTAATCAGCTTTTCATAGGTAGGGCAGTTTTCGGGACGAATGCGATCGCCGTTCTGATCGAAGAAGTGCATGTGCTTTGCCTTCACCGACAGATAGCAATGGTCGCCAATATGGAAGGTTTCGTCTGTGCTCTTCACCATCAGGCCAAGCTCACCCATCTGCACCTTGTAGATGGTCTCGGAACCCAGCATTTCGCGGGTCAGCACCTCGCACTTGCGGGTCAGAGCTTCGTTGCCGGGCTCGCGGCTCAGCATGGTCTTTTCCGGGCGGAAGCCGATACGGATACCGTTTTCGCCCAGCGGGTAGATATTCATGGAGGGCGTACCGATGAACTGCGCGGCAAAGATATTGTCGGGGTCACGGTACACATCCTCGGGTGCGCCCTGCTGCATGATCTTGCCCTTGTCCATCAGCACGATCATGTCCGCCATGGCCATGGCCTCTACCTGATCGTGAGTCACGTAGACAAAGGTGGTCTTCAGCCGCTCGTGCAGCTCGATCAGCTCAGTACGCATACTGGCGCGCAGCTTCGCGTCCAGGTTGGAAAGGGGTTCGTCCATCAGGAAGACCTTTGGCTGCTTCACCATGGCGCGAGCCAGCGCGATACGCTGACGCTGACCACCGGACAGCGTGGAGGGCTTCCGATCCAGATATTCGGTCAGGCCGACCGACGCGGCCACCTCAGTAATGCGGCGAAGCCGCTCTTCCTTGGGAACCTTGTTATTCTTCAGGCCGAATTCGATGTTCTCCCGGACGGACATGGTGGGATAAATAGCGTAGTTCTGGAAAACCATTGCAATGTCGCGCTTACCGGGAGCCATATCGGTAATATCCTTGCCATCCAGCAGCACTTGACCGGACGTGGCCGGGCCGATACCGGCGATCATCCGCAGTAGGGTGGTCTTGCCGCAGCCGGAAGCGCCGACCAGCACGGTGAATTTACCATCCGGGATGACCAAATCCAAGTCCTCGATAACCTTTACTTTATCAAAGGCCTTGGTTACTTTTCGAAACTCAATCTGTGCCATGGTGCTTTCCTCCGCATCGCAAGTTTCTTCTCAGGGCATTAAACTGGAAATTGCCGACATTTCGGGAATTTGCTGGGGGGCAGCGGATGCTCTCCGCTGCCCCCGTTCGTCGCTTGGTTCGTCGAGCTTATTTGTTGAAGAACTGGGCGCTGTTGGTGCGGATATGCTCCACAGCCTCCTCAGCGGTGATGCTCTGATCCTGGATCAGCAGGGAGACAGCATCCCAGCAGCACTGGGTGAAGTCCTGCAGATACTCGCTGTAGGGGTTCTCCTGGCAGCGACCGGTGGTAACCTGATCGTAAGCGACCTTGAACAGCGGGTTCTCCTCCCAGAACTTCTTCATGCCTTCGTATTCGGCCACAGAACGGGTGGTGGGAACATAACCGGTCATGGTGGTGTTGTAGGTCACCATTTCATCGCTCATCAGATACTGCACGAATTCCCAAGAAGCAGCGATCTGCTCGTCGGTGTTGCCCTCGGCGATGATGCAGATGTTGCCGCCGCCGATCTCGGCGATACGCTTGTCAGCGTCATAGGTGGGATACTGCGCCACGCCCAGCTCGAAGCCGTTATCCTTGGCGTTCTTAGACATGGTGGACAGACCGCCGGAGGAATACACCAGGCAGGCCAGCTTCTGCTGCGCGAACATTTCGGTCGCCACAGCGCCAGCGTTGGTAGCGTCATAGGGAGAGCACCAGCCCTCGTCGATCCAGGAGCGCCAGTCGCCCAGCACCTTCAGCATCGTGCCGTCGTCCAGCGCGGGGCAAGCGGTGCCTTCCTTGTTCAGATAAGCGGAGCCCAGCTGGTACAGGTTCGCAGCCTGGATGTAACCGAAGTCGTTCAGGATGCACAGGCCGTACACGGAGGTGTTCTCGCCGTCCTTCTGCCACAGGGCGCGGCAGAACTCGACCATCTCATCCACGGTGGTGGGAGCGGTCAGGCCCTTCGCATCCGCCATGGTCTTGTTGTAGTAGAACAAGGGAGTGGAGCGGACATAGGGCAGGGAGTACAGAGTACCGTCGGTGTTGCCCTTGATCTCCTGGAAGGGCTGCAGCAGGTTGGCGGTATCCCAGCCGGTGGACTTAGCCAGAGGAGCCATGTCAGCCAAAACGCCGTCTTCCAACAGATAGTTCACGAAGGTGTTGCCGGACACGACAACCTGAGGAGACTCGCCGGACTGGATAGCCAGCTGGGTCGCGGGCAGGATGTCATTGTAGCTGCCGCTGTAAACTTCCTCAACAACGATGCCCTTTTCCTTGCCGATGGTCTCGTTGAAGGTGTTCACAGAGTGCTGCACAACCTCGTAGTTCGCGCCGGAGCCGCGGGTGTGCCAGAACTTGATGTGGATGGGCTCTTCGTCCGCCATGGCTGCAGGCAGCACACAGGCGAGCATTGCCAGAGAGATCAGGACTGCCAAGAGTTTCTTCATACTGGGTAAACCTCCTCTTTTTTCAGCGGCACCTGCCGCTTATCAACGTTCTTGCCTTCAGGGTGTCAAGTCGCTATGGAATCATAAGCATTTCTTCCTGTGCCAACAGCTTTCCGGGGCGGCTCTTCCCTCCTTCTGCGCGGTATCCCTTTTCTGTTCTGCCAACGGATGCACGGTTGAAACGCACATCCTAGTTTCGTCATTCGCTCAATTCATCGTTGAAAGAAGCGAACGCGTGCTTGTTTCAATCACTGGATTCATGATACACAACAAACCCGCGGTTGTCAATAGCAAATATGCAAAAAGAATAAAGAAATCTCGTTTTTTTCTTGACAATCTCGGCAGTTATTGTGTGCGAAAGCGTTGGCTCAGGCACGCTTTTAAGATACTACGGCCCCTTCAATTCCAGCACATGGAAGCATCAAATCTGTGTAAAACAAACAGGCGAAACGTTTGTTTCGCCCGTTTGCAGATTTGCTATGCGGTTTTCACGCTGCTTTGATCCTTACAGCACCGTTACGCCCGCATCCTCCAGCACACGGAGGGATTTGCGGTCGATCTGCCCATCGGTAATGACCACGTCCACGTCGTTAGGCATGGCATAGGTAAACGTGCTGCTGATGCCCACCTTGCTGCTGTCCATCATGGCCACCACCATGTCCGTGTTGCGGATGACCGTGCGCTTCAGCTCGCATTCGTCCTCCGTGCCGCAGGTGAAGCCATGCTCTAAATTGAAGCCCGTCACGCCCAGGAAGGCCGTCTGGAAATTCACGTTTTCCAGATACGCCAGACTCTTGGAAGAGCATACGCTCTGACTCGCCCGGTTCAGCTTGCCGCCCACCATATGGATCTGCACCTCGTTCAGCCGAAGCATTTCCTGCACGCAGGAGATGCCGCTGGTGAAGATCATATAATGATTATCCGGAATTCGCTGGGCCAGCATGGTCGCCGTGGAGCCGGAGTCCAGAAAAATCGCCGTATTGACGCGCAGAAGCTCCACCGCCTTCTGTGCGATGATCGCCTTGGCTTCCATGTTGCGCACGCTGCGCTTCAGCAGCAGGTCGTCCGTGCCGATCACCACCTCCACGGACTTTACGCCGCCGTGAACACGGATGATGCTCCCCGCCTTGTCCAGCGCCTCCAGATCGCGGCGCAGGGTCATTTCAGAGACGGGATCGAACTCAGCCTTCAGTCGGCCGAAGCTGACGTTGCCCTCCCGGTTCACCAATTCAACGATTTGCTTTCTTCTCTCCTCCATTTTCATGGGTAGACAGCTCCCTTCTTCCCGGATGGCCTGCCCCTGACTGGATTGATATACATTTCTATCAGGCTGAAGCAGTTCAAACAGGTGCTTTTTTATGAAACCTCTTGCATCTAGCAATTTGACACGGCTTTCTGTTTTTCCTTCTTTTTCCACATTGCCGTGTGTCAGGAAGGCGGCATTGCCGCTTATGTAACAGTCCGCTTACTGCCCGTTTTCCTGCTGGTAAGCGTAGACCGCCTCATGGGCGTTCCTTGTCATGGGATACAGCTGACGATACACCGCGAAATGCTTCGCGTAGGCCGCCTGCGTCTGCGGATCAGGCTCATAGGAGCGCTCCCGGTGAATGACCTCCGCCGCCTCCCTGAAGTCCCGATACCAGCCGATGCCCACGCCCGCCGCCAGCGCCGCACCCAGACTTGTGGCCTCGTGAGGCGTGGCGTGTACGCTGATGTGCGCACCGAACATATCCGCTGCCATCTGCCCCCACAGCCCGCTCTTCGCACCGCCGCCGATCAGCGTCAGCGCCTGTACGGGCAGACCGTTCTCCCGCAGAATGTCGCCGCAGAACCGCAGCGCCTGCATCACGCCCTCATACACCGCCCGCAGAATATGCTCCGGACGATGGTACAGCGTGCAGCCGATGAGCATTCCCGAGGCCTTCGCCGTCCACCACGGGGTACGCTCCCCCATCAGCGTCGGCAGGAAAAACACGCCGTTCGCCCCTGCGGGCACGCTGCGCGCCATGGCCTCCAAGGCAGCAAAGTCTTTTTTCTTCGCCGGATCATCCAGCGCGATCAGCGTATCCAGCGCCCAGTTAAACGCCGCCGCCCCGGACTGCACCGTGCCGCAGACATTATAGCAGCTTTCATCCATGTCGAAATAGTTGAACAGCCGCAGCTCACGGTCCATGATGGGCTGGTCGCTCATGGCGCTGACCCATGCCGAGGAGCCGATGTTCATGTACGCCGCTCCCCGCTCATGGGGCCGCGCACCATGAGCCGCGCACGCGCCGTCGCCCGCGCCCACCGCCACGGG
>USCW01000039.1 GCA_900553315.1 uncultured Eubacteriales bacterium | reverse complement strand
CATCCATGGAAGGGGCTTGGGTTGGCTTGCTTTCAGGCTTTTGCGTGGGCGCGGGGGTGGAAACGCCGGGCGCTGACGTGGGCCGGGGCGTAGCCGTCGGGGCTGCCGTGGGGGCGCAGGTGGTGGAGGAAGCTCCGGAATTGCCGTTTGCGCCGGGCAAAGTGGTTTCCTGCGCCGTGGGCGTGGGGGTCACGACCGCACCGGTGGTTTCTTGGGGCAAAGTAGTGGAAGCGGCGCAGCTGCTTTCATTGCGATAGGGCCAATCCGAAAAACCAAATTGGGACGTGGGAGCCTCCGCAAGCGCAAAGCTCCCATTCAGCAGCAGCGTGGTCAGGGCTAGGATGGCGGTATGCTTCTTCAGCATGTCCATCACCTCCGTTATTTATTACGGATTTATTACAATCCGTGACAAAATGTTAACACGCTGGGCTCTCTTCCGTCAATCTTCCTTGGAAACGTGCTTCCAAGGAAATGCTTGCCAGCGCAGAAAACGGCGATGAAAATCCATCGGGAAAGAATAGAGGAGGAGCTCCATGAAACTGGTGAAATGCCCGCGTTGCGAATTGAATTACATTACGGAAAATGAAAAATACTGTAAGGTCTGCCTGCGTGAAATGAAGGGCGAGGCCCCCAAGGATGAGGTAGAGCTGTGCAGCGTGTGCAACGAAGCGCCCGCCCTGCCCGGCCGGGATGTATGCCTGTTCTGTTTGAAGGAAATGAACGGCGGCAATACCAACCGTGACGATACCGAACCGGAAGAGACTGTGGAAGCCGCGTCTCTGGGCGCGATTGACCCCGTGAGCACCATGGACGAGATTATTCCTGAGATCGACGAGGACATTCCCTCGCAGGAGTTTGGCGAGATCGAGAACGAGCTGAGTCTGGAGAGCGTCCGCGAGGATGAGGAAAGCGAAGCCGACGACGAGGACAAGGAAGACGACGACCTGTAAGCCGCGATATGCGCGGCGGAAAAGCCGGAGGTGAAGCATGGGCCTGTTTGCCATCGGGGATCTCCACCTGCCGGGGGGCCAGGAAAAGCCAATGGACATCTTTGGCGACCATTGGGAGGATCACTTCGGACGCATCAGCGAGGACTGGCGTGCCCGGGTCAGGCCGGAGGACACGGTGCTGATCCCCGGGGACATTTCTTGGGCCATGCAGTTGGCGGCGGCGAAGCCTGACCTGGACGCGATCGGCGCGCTGCCGGGGCGCAAGGTGCTGATTCGCGGCAACCATGATTATTGGTGGTCGGGCATCACGCAGGTGCGCTGCAATCTCCCCAAAGGCATGTATGCGCTGCAAAACGACGCGCTTGATTTGGGCTTCTGCGTGGTGTGCGGCAGCCGGGGGTGGAGCTTCCCTACGCCGGAAACGCCACTGTCTCCGGAGGACGATAAGATTTACCGGCGGGAGCTTCTGCGGGTGGAGATGTCCTTGCAGCAGGGAAAACGCTTGCAGGGGGATCGGCCGCTGGTGCTGATGCTCCATTATCCGCCGCTGACCGATCAGGTACGGGACACGGGCTTCACGGCTTTGGCGGAAAAATATGGCGTGACGCTGACGGTTTACGGTCATTTGCATGGCGCGGGGATTCGCGTGGCCTATTGCGGGGAGCATCATGGCGTGCGTTATGAGCTGACCTCCTGCGATTCGCTGGGCTTTCGGCTGCTGGCGCTGGATGTCTAAGATATTTTGGGACGCGAGATGCGCGGAATTTTCGGAAACGGAAATTCCGCGTTTTTTCGCTTTTGGGGAAATTTTTATATCTTTATTACAGCCGCCGCGCTGCCCAAAGCGAAAAACGCGGAAATTGGAAGAATTTGCAAATAAAACTTGTATGCAAGCACAGAGAAACCACTATATGTTGTGTATTGATACGAACGATTTATTACGAAATTATGAATACATTACAAATACGATTCAAATAAAAGAAGAAAGAGTAAAGAGAAAAACGGGGAATCACTGCTCGAACGTATCCTCAAAGGCTTGCAATTCTGAAAAAAGTGGGATAGAATGGTGGCATGAACCTTAAAAGTGGCGTTTGAGGGTGAAAGGTGGTGGGACGGATGGCTGAAAATGATTTCTCCGAGACGGAGAAAAAGCCCGAAACCGTCCCGGAGGCTACCCCGACGGCAGAGGAAAGCGCTCTTTTGACCCGGTACGCCGACACGTTCATCAGTTCCTATCAGCATAGCCTGGACGCAAAGGGACGCATCATCGTCCCTGTTTGCTATCGCAAGGCTTTGGGCGATACGTTCTATATCGGCCCAACTTTTGACTTTAAGGCGATTGCCCTCTATCCCAATTTGGTTTGGGCGCAGATTCGTGACGGGTATGCCAAGCTGGGCCGCATGAATCGGGAGCTGAATCTATATACGGAACAATTCGACGCCCTGAGCTATCGCGGACAGGAATGCGATGGTCAGGGGCGCGTGCTGCTGCCCGCGAAGATTCGCAGTCTGATCCTGAAGGACGAGAAGGACGTGGAAATCACCGGCGCACAGGATCATGTGCGGATCGTGGGCCGCGCGGCGGCGGAGGCTAAGACACAGGCGTTCTTGGACAACCTGCCGGATATCTTGGATGTAATTGGAAGTCTGTCGAATCGCTGATGCGGTTCTTAGGCTTTGGAAGGGAGAATAAGGTTATGCTGCCCTTTGTGCGTGTGTTCAAAAGAAAAGCGCATTTCAAGGGAGATTGGGGGCGCGTGGCGACCACCAATCTGCGCACGGAGCGCTTCAGCGTGTCTCCGCATGTCTATCTGCCGGATGCAACGCTGGATCGGGACGCTTCGCCGCTGTACAACGGCCTTGGTATGGGGCGAAATCCGCGCAGTCAGCGCCATAGGCAGACCATGAACGCGCCGGTGGGCCGCAACGATGTGACGGCTCCCATTCCGGTGGTCAGTTCCACGGGGATGCGGAAGAACGCCGGCATCGCCGCAGTAGCTATTTTCTGCTTCCTGCTGGGTGTGATGTTCCTGATCCGCGTAAGCGATATGACCGAACTCTCGAAGTCTGTCAGCAGTCTGCGGGCGAGCATTACCCGAACCCAGCAGGAGAACACCGAACTGGAAAAACAGCTGGCTCAGCTGTGCAGCGAGGTGAACGTAGGCTACGAGGCGGCGAAGCTGGGCATGATCAGCGCCAAGAGCGTGGACGTGATCTACTTGATCGCGTCCGAGACCCGGGACAGCGCCGCTATACTCTCTACAGAGGAGGAAGAGGTACAGCCCGCGCACAGCGAGTTCTTCGCCACGCTGCTGGGACTGTAAAGGAAACGATTTCCTTTTTGCGATCAACCGCCGCTTTTTCGGCGGAGGGGGAGGTACGGGGATGCACCCGGAGCTTCTTGTTCGCAAAAGAATGATGCTGCTCACCGTTGTGCTGCTGACGCTTTTTGCGCTGGCGGTAGCGCGGGTGGGGCAGCTGACAACCATACGATCTGCGGAGCTGACCCGCCGAGGGGTCAGTCAATGGACGAAGGCAGGCACCGTCACCGCGAGGCGGGGCAAAATGGTGGATCGGAACGGCAATGTACTGGTGGTCAGCGCCACCTCGTATATCGTCTGTGCCGATCCTCGTGCTGTTTCCGATGAAGCGCTTTTTCTGGATACGCTGGTTCCCGTGCTTTCGCTGGATCGGGAGACGGCGCTGAAGAAGCTGCGGGACAAGACGAAGGGACAGGTGATCCTCAAGCGGCAGGTGCCGCGGGAAACGGTGGATCAGCTGCGCACCTTGAAGCAGGAAGCGGCGGAGGAAACGGGGCTCAAGGCGTTGACCTTTGAGGAGGACGCGAGTCGCTGGTATCCCTACGGGGAGATGCTCAGCCAGGTGCTGGGGCTGACCAACGTGGACAGCGCGGGTCAGTCCGGGCTGGAAAAGCAGTACGACGCGGCGCTGGCCGGAGTAGCGGGAAAATATCTGCATCAAGTGGATGCCCGCAACCGCACGCTGGCGGACAGCGAAAGCTACTATACTGCGTCCAGCCCGGGAGCCACCCTGAAGCTGACCATCGACGCGACGATTCAGGAAATTTGCGAAAAGGCCATGCGGGAATGCTTGGAGGTCAATCAGGCCGAAAGTGTGCTCTGTCTGGTCAGCGACGTGCGGACGGGAGCTATTCTGGCCATGTGTATGCGCCCGGATTATGATCCCAACGATCCGCCGCGAAGCAACGTGGAGGAGCTGACGAGCCTCATGCGCATCACGGCCATTTCGGACGTGTACGAGCCGGGCTCCACCTTCAAGATTCTGACGGCGAGCGCGGCGCTGGACAGCGGCGTGACGACTCCGGAGGATAGGTTCTATTGCAGTGCGAAGATTGCCGTGGACGGGGACACCATCCGTTGCTGGGGCCGTGCCCACGGGCCGGAATCCATGGCCGAGGGCTTGCAGAACTCCTGCAACCCAGTGTTCGTGGAGCTGGCGCTGCGCATGGGCACGGATACCTTCTATCGCTATTTAACGTCCTTTGGTCTGGGCAAGTCTACGGGACTTGACTTGCCAGGGGAGAGCGAGGGCATCTTGATCGGCTCCCGATACGTGAAGAATGTCGATCTGGCACGTATCGGCTTCGGTCAAAGCGTGGCGGTCACGCCCTTGCAGCTGATGATGGCAGCGAACGCCTGCATCAACGGCGGCAAGCTGATGAAGCCCTATCTGGTGTCGGAGATACAGTCCGCGGAGGGCGAGGTCTTGCAGCGAGCGACTCCAATGGTGCGGGCTACGCCCATTCGGGCGGAAACGAGCGACACTATGCGGGAACTGCTGGAGGCGGTCGTGAAGCAGGGCGGCGGCAAGAACGCAGCAGTCCCCGGCTACCGTATCGGCGGCAAGACCGGCACGGCGCAGGTGTACAAGGAGGGCAAGATCGTCCGCAATGTACACATCGGCTCCTTCTATGGCTTTGCGCCGGTGGAGGACCCGCAGTTTTCCGTCATGGTTGTGGTCAAGGAAGCGCAAACGCCGGTGGATTACGGCAGCACGACCGCCGCACCCTTCGCGGGGCAGATCATGGCCTCGGTGCTGCAATACCTTGAGGTTCCGCCCTCGGAGGAGGGCGTGGAATACGCCGAGGTAACGGTTCCGGACATTACGGGCTTGACGATTTCCGCCGCAAGGCGTACACTAGCGCAGGCGGGACTGGAGCTTATCACCGACGAAACGGCGGAGACGGTGCAGTCCCAACTGCCCCCTGCGGGAGCCTCGCTGGTGGTGGGCGGTCATGTAATGGCCTACACCGCGGGCACACAGGCGGCGACTCCCATGGAATTGATTTGCGTGCCGGATTTTACCGGCATGTGTGATGTAGACATTACACGTGTAGCGCGTTTGCGCGATTTGGATGTTTCCCTGACGGGCACGGGCTACTGCGTTCGTCAAACCCCCGGCGCGGGGGAATATGTGCCCCACGGTGCGGCGGTGGAGGCGGTGCTGGAACCGCTGAATCCGCCCGCAGAGTAAGGAGAATGCTGATGAAGCTGAGTGAACTGGTAAAAGACCTGCCCTACTTGCTGGATACGCAGGGCGATATGGATACGGAGATCGGCGCGGTGACGTGCAACAGCCGGGAGAAGACGGAGAATGGTTTGTTCTTCTGCATTCCCGGCACGCGGTTCGACTCCCATGACTTTGCGCCGCAGGCGGTGGAAAACGGCTGCGCGGCGCTGGTGGTGGAGCGCTATCTGCCGGAGGTGAAGGTGCCGCAGGTGCGTGTGAGCAACGGACGTGGAGCGGTGAGCCGCATTGCGGCGGCCTTTTACGGGCATCCGGCGCGGCAGCTCCGGCTGGCGGGCATCACGGGTACCAAGGGCAAAACGACCACCAGCTATATGCTCAAGTCCATCTGCGAACAGGCGGGCTTCAAGTGCGGCCTGATCGGCACCACGGGCAATATGATCGGCGACCGCCGCATTAAGAGCGATCTGACCACGCCTGACCCCATCGAACTGCAAAAGACCTTCCGTCTGATGGCGGATGAGGGCGTGCAGATCGTCAGCATGGAGGTCTCGGCGCACGCGATCGACATGCTTCGGCTGGACGGCCTGTCCTTCGAGGTGGGCTGCTATACCAATCTGAGCCAGGATCATCTGGATTATTTCCATACCATGGATCATTATCTCGAGACCAAGCGGAAATTCTTCCACAGCGGCATGGTGCGCAACGCCACCTTCAACGCCGATGAGGAAACAACGCCGCGCATGACGGAGGCCCTTGACATTCCCTACATGACCTACGGCATCTGCGCCGAGGCTGATCTGTATGCACGGGATATTGAGATCACCGAGAACGGCGTGAGCTTCGAAATGAAGCTGGCTGGGATGCACAACATGCCTGTGAATCTGAAAATGACGGGCATGTTCAACGTCTACAACGCCATTGCGGCGGCTTCCATGGCGATGATTCTTGATATTCCCGCCGAGGACATCAAGCGTGGGCTGGAAGCCATTCAGTCGGTGCCGGGACGTATTGAAATGCTTCCCACGGGCACACCCTATAAGGTGATTCTGGACTACTCCCACAGCCCGGACGCATTGCAGAACATCCTGAAAACCGTGCGCGAATTTACTCGAGGCCGCGTGATTGCGGTGTTCGGCTGCGGCGGCGACCGGGATCACGGCAAGCGCCCCATCATGGGCGAGATCGGCGGCAAGCTGGCTGACCTGTGCATTCTGACCTCCGATAATCCCCGCACGGAGGATCCCATGGCGATTCTTGCGTCCATCGAAAGCGGTATCAAGCCCACGGGCAAGCCCTATGAGATCATCGAGAACCGCCGGGAGGCCATTCGCCGCGCCCTGACGCTGGGCCGGGAGGGCGATGTGATCGTGCTGGCGGGCAAGGGTCACGAGACCTATCAGGAGATCATGGGCGTGAAGCGTCCCTTCGACGAAAAGGTCGTGGTGCAGGAGCTGCTGCGTGAGTTGCGCGAGGCTGGAGAGCTTGCCTGAATCAATTTCGAAGAGATGGAAGGATGACGACGAATGCAAAGGATGATCTGCGCGCTGCTGCTTTCCTTTGTGGCCATGCTGGTGATCGGACCGAAGGTGATCCCGCTGCTGCATAAGCTGAACTTCGGCCAGACCATTTACGATCTGGGCCCCAAGACTCACAAGAGCAAGCAGGGAACGCCCATCATGGGCGGCCTGATGATGGCGGGTGTCACGCTGGTCACGTGTCTGCTGCTGCATCCCAAGGGATGGTATGGCGAGCAGGATTTTATGCTGATGCTGCTGGCGGTGTCGCTCCTGTCTATGCTGATCGGCTTTGCGGACGATTACATCAAGGCGGTGAAGAAGCGTCATGAGGGCTTGACCCCTTGGCAGAAGATTGCCGGTCAGGTGCTGGTGGCGGTGGGCTTTACCCTGTGGTGTTATTTCCATCCTATGATCGGCTCCAAAATCTGGGTGCCCTTCGCCAATGTGGAATGGGATCTGGGCGTATGGTACATCCCGCTGATGAGCGTGGTGATCATTTTCATGGTCAACAGCGCGAACTTGCAGGATGGCCTGGACGGTTTGCTGTCCAGCGTTGCGTCCATTGGCAGCGCCGCGTGGGGCATCATGGCGCTGTTCTTCCTCACGGCGGTCAGTGCGCTGAACAACGCCGAAATGAACAACAACTATTACGCCGTGGCGATTTTCGCCTTGGCGGTGGCGGGCTCCTGCATGGGCTTCCTGCGCTTCAACCACTATCCGGCCAAGATTTTTATGGGCGATACGGGCTCCATGTTTATCGGCGGTGCGACGGTGGGCATGGCCATGGTACTGCGCCAGCCGCTGATGCTGATCCTGATCGCGTTCACCATGATCTGCTCATCCCTGAGCGTGATGATTCAGGTGACGTATTTCAAGGCGACCCACGGCAAGCGCATTTTCAAAATGTCGCCTATTCACCATCATTTTGAGCTGTGCGGCTACAGCGAGACGCAGATCGTCTCCATGTACGCCGTGGTGACGGGGATTCTGTCGCTGGTGGCGATCCTGTCCCTGAACGGCCTGAAGCTGGTCTGACAACTGATTTTATACGCCCGGCGGCTTCGGCCCCTGGGCGTTTGTTCCAAAGGAGGGATTTTCACATGCAGGTAAAGGGCAAGAAGATTCTCGTGGTGGGCATGGCCCGCAGCGGCATTGCGGCGGCGAAGCTGCTGGCCGCTCGCGGAGCAACGCCCATTCTGAATGATTCCAAGGAGGCTTCGGCCTTCGGCGATACGCTGGACGGCTTAAAGGAACTGCATTGCATCTGGCGGCTGGGATGCCCGGCCATGGAGGTGCTGGACGAAGCGGAGGGCGTGGTCATCAGCCCTGTGGTGCCGGATACTGCGCCCTTTGTGGTGAAGGCACGGGAGATGGGACTGCCGGTCATCGGCGAGCTGGAGCTGGCCTACGAGCTGGCGGCAGGCGAAATGGTGGCGGTGACGGGTACCAACGGCAAGACCACTACCGTCAGTCTGCTGGGTGAAATCTTCAAAAATGCGGGCAAGGTCACGCATGTGGTGGGGAACATCGGCTATCCCTACTCTGCGGCGGCGGTGGACAGCCGGAAGGACGATGTGTTTGTTACCGAGGTCAGCAGCTTCCAGCTGGAGACCATCGTGGATTTCCATCCCCGGGCCGCGGCACTGCTCAACATTACCGAGGATCATCTGAACCGCCATGGCACCATGGAAGAATACACCCGAATCAAAATGCGTATCTTTGAGAACCAGACGGCGGAGGACGCGGCGGTGTTCAACGACGACGATCCGTTGTCTGCGCCGCTGGCGGGGCAGGTGAAGAGCCGGGTGCTGCGGTTCTCCCGCACCCATGAGGTGCCGGAGGGAGCTTTTGCCCGGGATGTCAAGATTATCGTGCGCTTCGGCGGCGAGGATAAGGTGTTGTGCGATACCGGCGAGGTACGCATTCCCGGTCCGCACAATTTGGAAAACGCGCTGGCGGCTACCTGTATCGCGGTGTTCATGGGCGTGCCTGCCCCGGTGATTCGCCATACGCTGCGCACCTTCGCGGGGGTGGAGCATCGCATTGAGTTTGTCCGTGAACTAGACGGCGTGCGCTACATCAACGACAGCAAGGGCACTAACGTGGACTCTACCCTGAAGGCGATCCAGACCATGACCGCACCCACGGTCATCATTCTGGGCGGCTACGATAAGCATTGCGATTTCACGCCGCTGGCATTGGAAATGGTGAAGTCCCCCAACATGAAAGCGGCGGTGTTGATCGGTGCGACGGCGGATCAGATCGAGGCGGCGCTGTGCAAGGCGGGGTATACAGCCATTCATCGGGCGGACACGCTGGAGGAGGCGGTGAATATCGGTCGCCGCCTGTCGGAGAAAGGTGGGAACGTGCTGCTGTCTCCGGCCTGTGCCAGCTTTGACATGTTCTCGGACTACGAGGCTCGTGGACGCATCTTCAAGGAAATCGTGCAAAATTTGAAATAAGGCAAGCCCTTTCGCTCCCCCTGAAAGGACGACTGTTTGCCGTATCAAAAGGGGGAGAAACTATGCAGATGGGAACGGCGCGTATGCCGAAAACAAAACGCGGCCCTGTGGACAGCACGCTGGCAGTCATTCTGCTTTTGCTGCTGCTCACGGGGCTGCTTGTGCTTTTTTCAGCCACCTATTACACCGCGCAGGATCGGGGCGATCCGCTGGGCGAGGTGAAGAAGCAGATGTTCGGCATCGGCCTTGGCACGGCGGCGATGATCGTAACGAGCCGGGTGCCCTATCGTTTCTGGCGGCAGCGGTGGGTGATCGTGTCGGCGCTGGCGGTCAGCGCGGTCTTGCTGCTGCTGGTGATTATCCCCGGCGTGGGTGTGTACATTAACGGCTCCCGGCGGTGGCTGCGGCTGGGGGGCATCAGTTTTCAGCCCTCGGAGTTGGCGAAGCTTGCTGTAGTGCTGTACATGGCGGCAACGCTGACCCGGCGGGGGCAAGGGATACGCTTCTTTTTCCATGGCATTGTGCCGGTGCTGGTGGTGCCGGGGATGGTGTTTCTGCTGATTCTAGAGCAGCCGAACCTGTCCACGGCGGGGTCGATCCTGATCGTAAGCTTGCTGATGATTATGATGGCCGGGGCGCAATGGAAGCACCTGACGCTGCTGGGGGTGGCGGGCATATGCGTGGGTGGGTTCTATGCATGGAGTGCGCCCTATCGGCGGGAGCGTTTGCTGTCCTTTACGGATCCCTTTGCGAAGATGAGCGACGAGGGATATCAGCTGGCGCAGTCGCTGATCGCGTTCGGTTCCGGCGGCTTATTCGGCATGGGCTTGGGGCAGGGGAGGCAGAAGTACGCGTATCTGCCGTACCCGGAGAGCGATTTCATTTTTGCGATCGTGGGGGAGGATTTCGGTTTGCTGGGTTGCACGGCGGTAGCGGCGCTTTTTGCGGCCTTTGCGGTGGCGGGGATGCGGATTGCGATGAACTGCCGGGACAAGTTCGGCAGTCTGCTTGCGGCGGGCATCACGTGCAGCATTGCCGTTCAGGCTTTCCTGAACATGGGTGTGGTCATCGGCATTCTCCCTACGACTGGTCTCCCGCTCCCCTTCTTTAGTGCCGGTGGCACCTCCATCTCCATCACGATGGCTGCCGTAGGCATCCTCATGAACATCTCAAGGACAACGGAACTGATGGAGACGTGAGGGGTATGCGAGGGCGGCGGCCTTTCAGAGAAAGGCCCCTCCCTCGCGCTCCCACCCGGAAAGCGGCTGGGGTTCGAGTTGAGCTTTCTATCAAACAGTTTGCCCCTGCGAGTAGGGCGCGGTTCCTTGCGGGTTGGTTGAGGTCACGGCGGCTGACAGAGCCGCCGCGACCAGCCAACGCTGGGGAACGAACTCCTCCGCCCGCTTACGGCGGGCGCCTCCCCTTTCGGGGGAGGCTTTGCGGAAAGCACCGCCCAAAAGGCTCCCTCCGCAGAGGGAGCAGTCAGCCGAAGGCTGACTGAGGATAAACCCGCCGCAAAACCACTTATTCGTAAGAAAACTGCCCGCTATATCCACCATCAATTCCGGAACTCCCCATATATACGGCCTGTCCAGCCCGCATGACCGGCAAAACACGAACGCAAATGGTGGCATAGTATGAAATAATACCCAACATATAGAGAAATACACGAACGATAAATAGATGTATAACTCTACGCATTCGTACAGCACAAAAGAATGAAAAAAACTCCCAAAACAATGAAAAATAGTGTTGACAAAAGGTGCTTAGAGTGGTATTATAGACAAGCTCCGTTGAGAGCGCCGAACCTTGAAAACGATACAGAGGAAAAGAAACGCAAGAAAGAACGACAGTTAATTCTGAGAGTTAAAAGCATCGCGAAAGTGATGTTAAAGGATTAAACTTGAGAGTTTGATCCTGGCTCAGGACGAACGCTGGCGGCGTGCCTAACACATGCA
>USCW01000038.1 GCA_900553315.1 uncultured Eubacteriales bacterium | reverse complement strand
GATGGCGGAAAAGGCATCGCCTACGCTGCCAACGAATTGTGCGGTATTGCCTTTAGCAACGCGCAATGCCTATGCGCCAAGTCAGCGTCCTTCAGCATCCAGCACCGCGTAGCCGCCCGATGGGATCGCCACCTCAGCATACACTTGTGCTGTCTCGCCCCTTTTCCCTTCCCGTCCCAGACAGTCATAGACCCTATACACCACGTTCGTGCCATGCAGCAGCAGCTTTTCCGCACCCGTGGCATTGAACACATACGTCCGCACCGCGTCGCTCAGGCGCACCACCCGATCCGCGTCATAGCAGACGATAACTTCCGTGTCATCTTTCCGGGCGCGTACCAGCGGATACAGCAAATGCGGCGCTTCCGCCCGCAAAGGTGCGGTCAGCACACCTTGCAGCTGCTCCATTAGTGCGAGATAATGCCGAAGCATGGCCCGATGCGCTTCCGGAACGCGGTCAGGCCGCACAGAAATCTGCGGCACCGCGAAAAACACATTCAGCAGCTGCCGTGCGGCGTTTTCCACGCTGTCCTCGGAATGCCACATCAGCATATCCGAATGCACCGCCGTATCTCCGCTGAGCAGCCGCAAATCCACCATGCCCACCCGGTTGCTCAGCCAGTCGGCAGGGCAGTCCGCTACGCGGAACATGTTGCCGAAGCCCCGAATCGCCGGGCCAATATAATTCTGACGGAACTCAATCAAAATGTCCGGCTTCATGGCGGTCAGCGCCTCCCGCACCTCCGTCAGCAGACGACATACCGCTTCCTCCACCAAGGCATAGTCCATGCCCTCCCGCACGGGCGGCGCATCGGAGCTGACCCCGAAGCTGTCAATAAAATCCAGCTTGAACCCGTCCAAGTCCCACGCCTTCAGCGCCTTTACATAAGTATCCACAAGGAAGGCCCGCACCTGCGGGAAGCGCGGATCGAGAATGCCCGCGTGCGCCCATGTATCGTGACGCAGCAGCATGGTTTTGAAGGTCTCCCAATGCCGGGAATGCTCCCCCACATAGACCACGCTGTACCACAGCATGTATTTCATGCCCAGCGCGTGAACGCGGGCCACATGCGCCCGCATGTCGGGAATCTTCTCCGGCGCGGGCTGCCAGTCGCCGCAATAGCCGTAGCCGCGGGTGCAATCGCTGGTCTGCCAGCCGTCGTCTACGATCACCGTGCGAAAGCCGTCCTGCGCCGCAAGGACGCAAGCTGCCTCCAAGTCCGCCGCCACGGTCTCCTGATGGAAGGAATACCAAGTGGAGTACATGGGCAGACGCGCAGCCGTCGGCACAGGCATGGGATGCGTATCGCTGACCCGCTCCCACCATGCCGCGACCTGCCGCAGCGCGGCTTCATAGCGCATATTCTCCCGCAGCCGCAGAAGCGTCACGCTGTAACGCTCCGCCGAGCTGGTCATGGGCAAAGGCAGCTTCAAGCAACACAGCAGCGTGCCATCCTCCTCATGCACGCCATAGCTGTGCAGCGCCTCCAGCCGCACCTCCGAAAGGGCAATCGTCAGGCGGTTCTGCCCTTCCTCGTTGTAGAAGCAGAACACCGGCGCACCCGTAGAGAAGCTGGTATGGATCGGTGCATCCCAATCGGTACGCAGCGCACGATCCCGCCCGCACAAGGGATACCATTCATATTGAATATCTACCAGCGGTACGGCCCACGTCACGTTCAGCGCAGGAGCCTTGTACTCCCCTTTCGTCCATGTCAGCGTGATACATGTTTCGCCCGTCCCCGCTTCTTCACAGACGATCTCCGCAGGAAAATTCGCAGATACCTCAAGGTCTTTCCAATTCATATACATCCTCCTGTTATTTGCGATGCAGCGTCACAGCGCCCGTCAGACCGCTGGCAGGGATAGGCATGTATGCCGAGAAGCCATCCTGCATCCGCTGCACCAGCGTATTAGCTGCAAGCACTTCAATCTCGTTCTTCCCCTGCTGCACAGCCTCCGTAATATTCCAACGGTACGGCGCACAAATGCGCTGTCCCATATCCTTGCCGTTGACGAACAGCCGCGCCGTCATGCCGACGTGTTCAAATTCCAGCTCCATATGTGCCGCCTTGTCCAGCATCACGCAGGTACGATAGCGCATTTCGCCGGAAAATTCCCGTTCCCCGTCCCGACCCGTCATGTTGAACAGCTTCGTCTGTCTGCGGAAGGGACGGAAATCCATCTCTCGCCCCGTTTCGCGCAGGTCGATGTCCCACAGCGTGTCGAGGGTTTCTGTGTGCATTCCCTCCGTCTTCGCCGGGAAAGCCGCCCATTCCTCGTCGGATACGCCACCAAAGAGGAACAGCATCGACTGCCCCGGAGCCAGCTCTACCGCAGCTTCGCCCTGCGCTGTTTCTCCCCGCGTATACATATCGTTCAGGAAATCCGCCGCGATGTATTTACCGCGCATCGGCAGGGTCACGGTCGTGCGCACCTCCTGCAAGGATTCGTTGTGCAGGAAGAAATACATGCTGCCGCCACGGGTGAATTTTGCCATGCGCAGCAGCCGCTCCTGCGTCCGATAATCGTGCGCGAGGTTCTTCTTCAAAATCCGTGTCGCAAGACCTTCCAGCGGCACAAGCTCCTCCAAGCGGGCATGTACACCCTCCGGGGCTTCATCCACAAAGAAGATCGGCACGCCCGCTTTCCGCAGACGATCCGCGACGCTTGCGAAGCTCTCCGGGAGCCGTTTGCAGGCCGGCACCACCAGATACCGATACCCCCGCCCGAAACGACCGTCCTTTGCTTCCGCCGTTTCCAGATAATCAAGGGGCGCAATGTCGTAGGAAATATGCGCGTCATAGCAGACCTTCGCGGGCTTCTGGGTCAGCATGGCTTCCGCGTCCATCCACGCTGCTTCTCCATGATAAAGGATCGCCCCCGAGGCCTCCATGTCCGTGCCGTCCAGCAGCGATGCTACGCGGTTGACATAGTGCATCAGCAGCGTGAAGCCGGAGAATTGCGGATCATTGCCCTGCGCGTAAAAGTGCGGCGGGCAGTCCTTGTCCGGAAACTTATCGTCAAAGGCATGGGGAACGAAACGGTTCACCCCCCGCACCAGCAGGAAATCCATCAGCCACGTCATCAGCGGCGCACCCTCTGCCCAGCCATACGCGCCGAAGACCTCGCACATAGCCTTGCCATTCATGGTTTTGTTTTGGCGGGCATGGGAGGCTCCCAGTTGACCCAGCACATAGTGATAGAACTCCCCGTCCGCCGTGCAGCCCTCCACGGCGGCGGACGTGATGCAGTCCGCCATGCCGGGCATCACCTGATGCAGCACAATGTCAATGCCGCTCATGTCCTGCCCGTCCAAGCCGCGGAAATAATGCCCCGCGCTGCCGCCGAGACGCGCGTGCGCGTTCATGTCCTCAATCACATGCCCAATATACTGCACGCCGCGCGCACGGCACCAGTCGCCCAACTGATAAGAGAAGTTCTCCTCCCAGAGCTTCGTCACCGCGTCCATGTAGGCAAGGCGCACCTGCGCGGCGCGTTCCGTGTGCGGATACCACAAAAGCGGCAGCTCCCGCAGGGGCGCTGCCATGCGCTCCTTCATGCGGGTCTCCACCGTATCCCGCCACGGCAGCTCCACCCCCGGCTGACCTACCGAGCGGTTATAAATACCCGTATCGTAGCCGATCTGGCCCACATGCTGCGCATCAAAGCGCGGCTCATCGGAGAAAAAGCCCGCAATAGTCTTGCCAAAGGAAGCCGCATAGTGCGCATAATGCGGCTCATACACCGCCTCGATCAGCTTATGCACCGATTCCCGGGACAGCATATCGACATAATCCTTCTGAGAGCTCGAGCGGGTACAGGATTCCGAGACATAGAACACCCGCCACAGACCCTCCGGCACGTCCAGATAGACGAACTTGTCCTCCTGCTTCGCATCCAGCAGCATCGGCTCCCCGGTCAGTTCCTCATCTTGGCCTGTGCGGCGATACATGACCACCGCCAACAGCTTTTCCTCCGGAGTAAAATGCGGCATCAGCAGGGAAACATCCTGCGCGGGACCCATCACGTCCACATGGAATTCCCGCAGAACTCTTCGGCGCAGGCTGGGATCGCTGTGCGCCAAAATGCCGTTGGCATAGCCCGTGGGGAAATGCTTGTCATCGAGAATCCACACGCGCATGTCCCGCTTCCGAGCTTCCTCTAAAATAATGTCCATGGTTTTCCACCATGCGTCCTCGCAGAAATGCTCATAGGGCCGCGACTCCACGCAGAACGCCCGACAGCCGCTTGCATAGATTGTCTGAATCTGCGCAGGAATCTCCGCGTCGTGTCCGTCATGCTGCCAGAAAAAGGGCAGCAGATAGTTTGCCGTCTGACCTTCCAGCACGTTTTTCAAAACAGCGTCCATACCTTTTTCCCTCTTTTCTCCACCATAGGAAAGTAGCCAATGCCCCTTTTTTGAAAGAACGCATTGGCAGAATTTGCAGTTGCTGCTTTCGATGCGCTATCGCATCTTGGAGTTTTCAGCCCTCCTGCGGCACGCGCCAAGAAAGCTCTTCGAAATAGCGCCATGTGTCGCAGTCGCCGAGGATCAGGCAGATTTCCCCCTCTTGACCGTCGCCGGGAAGCACCTCCAGCACCAGCTGATTCCAGTCGTGATGCAGGGATACCGCCGCCACACTGGGGCTGCGGTGAACGGCGGGGACATACAGCTTATTCTCAAAGGTATTCACCAATTCGCCGTTCAGCCACACCCGTACCGGGCGCGTGCCGTTAGCGACCAGCCGCACGCGGGGCATGTTCATAATGGCGCGAACCTCCGCCGTATACAGCCAATGACCTGCGGGCACCTTCTGGAAATAGCCGGGAGCCTCCACCACCTCGGCATTTCGGAAAAGAGCATTCTCCGGGCAGACGGCGTACTCCTGCTTTGCGGGCACGCGAAGCCAGCAGATGGGCTCCACCAGTCCCGCGGAAATGTCGAACGTCATGCCGTTCAACCGGAAGCGCATATCCAGCATACTGCGGCAGGAGCGATAGCCCCGCTTCGGGCTTTGCACCGTCAGCGTCAGGGTACGAGACGCACCGGGCGCAAGGGACAGCTCCGCCTGAGCGGAAGCAACCCGCCAGCCCTCGGGCACGGTGAAGGTCACATTGCCCGCCATGGGCGCTTCCTGCACGTTGGTGAAGGTGATCTCCACGGGATGCGCCTTCCCGCAGGAGATGACCAATCCCTCCGGCCAGCGCAGCCGCACCGCCAGCGGACGCACCGCCGCCAGCTCGGTATCCTCTTGCGCCTCCACAGGCGCAGGGCGGCTCGTCCATGCCGAGGCACCGTGCCACGCGGGGAGACCCGCTTCCTGCTGCCACGGAGCCAATACGCCGTAGTAGCGGCTGACCTCCAGCATGGTCTCCCCCACCAGCGCGATAAACTCGCTGATGGTGGGCGGTTCGTGCATGGCAATGATGTTATCGGACAGCACCAACTGATTGCCGATGGGACGCGACCACTTTTCTTCGATGCCGTCCGGGTCAATCAGTCCCAGAATGGCTCCCAGCGTGGCGCAGGTGCAGTCCGCGTCATAGCCGAGAGAAGAGGCCAGACAAATGCTTCGGCCGAAGTCCCCCTCCCCTGCCAGCCAAGCCAGCAGAATGAAGGACAGATTGATCGTCACATCCGTCCAGTTATCAGACAGGTAATGCGCCAGCACCTGCTCACGGACGGCCTTCACGTCGTGAAGCGCCTCCCACCATTTGTGAACATTGGTAAAGGCTTCCGTCATGCGGGCGTTATGCTGAATGTAATGCAGTCCTGTGGCGATCAGCTTTTCCCGGTCATGGCAGGTAAACGCCGCGCTCTCCACCGCCGTCAGGAAAATGCACGCGTCCACGCCGTCGCCGTAGTGATCGTTCACAGCGTCTTCGCGGCACAGGCGAACAGCCAGCTCCGGTTGATTAGGAGCCAGCGCCGCCCACAGCTCGCTGCGGATGGCCGCGCCCATGCCCGCGCCGAAGCGGCTGCCATATTTGCCGCTCAGGGGCGGGTACACGCCCACGGACAGGTTCTTTGCCGCCACGCCGTATTCATCGGGATAGAAGCGGATATGGTCGGTAAAGCAATGGGCGAGATCACGGGCGTTCACCGGCAGACCATAGCGCCGAAGGACCTCCAGCGCGATAACTTGCAGATCAAGATCGTCGTTCCCCACCATTGCGTCGGGGACGGGATCGTAATAGCTGACCTCCGCCATGGTCAGCGTGCCCTCCCGCGGCATCCCCAGCGTACCGCCCACGGCCTTGCCCAGATAGCAGCCGTGCAGCTTTTTCAAATAGGTTTCATAATTCAGGGACTGCATCCAACAGCGCTCCTTTTCCGCAAGATTCTTGCTTCATAAATTTCGGTTTGCTAACTTTCAAAAAGGAAAAGGGGGCACGGCAAAACCGTAACTTTGCCGTACCCCCTTCCACTTAGGTTTGCTTTAGTGCTTAGAAGCCCAACTCAGCGGCAATGCGCTGGCTCTCAGTTTGGCGATCCACTTCGCTCTGATAGAGCGTCTCGCAACCCATAGCCTTCAGATCGGAGATCATCTTCTCGATAGCCGCTTCGCTCTCCTCAACGGTATCGACAAAGATAGCCTTAGCGCAGTTTTCGTTGTAGTAGTTCTGGCACTTCGTGTTCAGGCTGTTCATTTCATCGCTCGGCGCAGGCGTAAACGCCAGCTTGGGATTGAAACCGGCAGCCACAGCCGCGATGCCCTCGTCCACCCACTGCTTGTATGCTTCGCCAACATAGCGAGCATCCGAATTGTAGAACTTCAGGTAATCCTGCACACTCTTATCGTTGGCAACCTTCTCCGCAATGTACTCAGCGGAGGTGGTGAAGTCCACAAAGTAGCCATCTGCACAGACCTTGTTGCCCAGCGCCAGCTTGTGGACGGGGAAGGAGATGTAGTTGCCATTGCCTACAGCCTTGAAGTCTGTCCAAGTGCCATTCGCATAAGCCTCTGCGGCAGCACCGATGTACACGGGCTTACCCGTCTCATCATAGTCCCAGTGAACGCCCTGCAGGCCGCAGGCAACAGTACGCAGGAATTCATCAGAACGCAGATAATCCAACAGCGCCACAGCGCGCTCGGGATACTTGCAGTTTACATTGATGGCATCGGCCGCAAACATGCCATAACCGCCGGGAGAGTTCTCGGTCAGCAGCGAGAAGTAGAAGGGCATGCCCTTGATTTCATAGAAGTTGCAATCATCACCGAAGACCTCGGTCACGGAAGCATCCAAATTCTTGCCGGTATACCCAGAGTTGTTCGCAACCAGCACATCACCCATGGACAGCTTCGCCTCATACTGTTCCAAGGTCAAAGTGAACAGTTCAGGATCCAGAATGCCCATGCGCCATGCTTTGTTATAGAAACGCAGCGTGCCATAGTAGTTGCTGTTAGAGTCGCCATAAGGATCGATGTCCACAAGACCAGTTACCCGATTTCCAAAGGTATTCAGATAATAGGTGCAGCTCACAGAGTAGGGCAGCAACGCGCACCAGTCAGTACCCCAGCTGTTCCAGCCAGACAGCGCATAGATGGTGTCTTTGCCAGTCTTTTCACGGGCATACGCCTGCATCTTCGCCAGCGCATCCAGGAACAGATCCTCGTTGAAGCCGTTCTCATCCGTGATGGAAGGAGCGCCGATCGCCTGATACAAATCCCAACGGACGTTGTAGCCGAACGCGCCACGCTCGGAAGGCAGAGAAACATCGCCCAGATAGGCAGCGTTCGAAGGCAGGAAGTAGAGATGCTCACCATCGCCATACAGATTCTCAGCCATGGGAATGGCGTAATCACTATGTACCTGCTTGATATTTGCGCCATACTGGTCAATGTAGGGAGCCATATCCAGCAGCAGACCCGCATCGATCAGTTCAGGAGCTGCATTAGAAGCTTCCATGCTGAACACATCCGGCAGATCGCCGCCTGCAGTCATTACTGCAAACTTGTCCCCATCGAAACCGACAAACTGAACGCGGATGCCCGTGGCCTGATAGATCAGGTCAAGCGCGATATTGTTTTCTTCGCTATCGGGCACATCTTGAGCGCCTACGCCAATGGTCATGGTAATGGGTTCCTTGCTCAGGCCGTAGTTATCCCAAGTAGAGGTGTAGCCCTGGAGCGAAGCGGGGCTCTCGGCCAGCGCGGAAGCGCAGCCCAGCACCATGCACAGCGCCAGAACGATGGACAGGATTTTTTTCATGGGTTCTCCTCCTTTTATTTATGCAGAGCAAATGCTCTGGCATGAATCGTGATTGTCAGCCCTTTACCGCGCCCAGCATCACGCCCTTGGCGAAATACTTTTGCAGGAAGGGATAAACCAGCATAATTGGCAGCATGGACAAAATGGTTGTTGCATTGCGCACCGCATCCGCCGTGGTATTTGCCGCCGCGGAATTAGCAATATCCGCAATGTTACCGCCCGAAAGAGCCGCCTGCTGCATAGCCTTGGCAACGGCCTCTGCCTGATGCACAAAATTATACAATGCCATTTGCACGGTTTGCAGGTTCGGATCCTGCACCAGCAGGTAGTTATCCTGGTAGGAGTTCCATTGTCCCACCGCCTGATACAAGGCGACCGTGGCGAGAATGGGCTTCGACAGCGGAAGAATGATCCTGAAGAACAGGGTGAAGAATCCAGCGCCATCAATCCGCGCCGCCTCTTCCAGCGCCGCAGGAAGACCTTCAATGAACGTCTTGATCAAAATGCAGTAGTACACGCCCAGCAGGTTCGGGATCACGTACACCCAGAAGTTGTTGTACAGCCCGTAGAGCTTCATCACTAAATACCACGGAATCAGACCGCCGCCGACATACATGGTGATGATGGCGAAGCGGTAGATCACCTTGCGGCAGGGCAGATTCTGCTGGGTCATGAGGTAAGCGAACATGGCCGAGAAGAGCACGCACCCGACAGTGGAAAGCACCGTTCTGGACACGGAGATCAGCAGGCTGTGCAGCAGCTTGCCGTCCCGAAGCACGTCCGCATAGACCGAGAAAGTGGGCTCCTCCGGGAAAAAGTACACGCCCCGTGCGGCCTCTGCCTTGGTGGCAATGGAGTTGATGAACACGTTCCAAAAGGGGTACAGACACATTAACGTGAAGATGGTAACCAGAACAACCGAGATCGCGTGGAGGGCTTTCTCATCCGCCCGGCGGCGAATTTTATTGGGATTTCTTTTCATAACGCACCCTCCTTTACACGATGGAATAGCCGCGAATCTTCTTGGAAATTCCATTGGCTGTGAACAGCAGAATCAAGGAAACGAAGGTCCTGATAATACCCACGGCGATGGAGTAGCTGTAGTCCGCTTGCCCAATGCCCAGCTGATACGTCCACAGGTCGAGCACCATCAATTTATCGGACACCATGGGATTGTTGAACACAAAGTAGTGGTCGAAGCCGCTGGACAGAATGTTCGAGATGCTCAGCAGGAACAGCACGAAGAAGGTGTCCTTCAGCCCCGGAAGGGTCACGTGCCAAATCTGCTGGAAGCGGTTCGCGCCGTCGATCTTCGCCGCCTCGTAGAGCGTATCGTCAATGCCCGCAATGGCCGCGCAGTAGATGATGGCGTTCCAGCCGAGGCCTTTCCATTGTCCAAGGAAGGTTTGGAAGCCCCACGCGGTGTTCACGTTGCTGAGGAAGCCCATCACCTGCTTCTGCCCCGTCAGCGCATAGACCGCGTTGGCCCACACGCCGGTGTTGGAGAAGATGGTGTAGCACACGCCGTAGACGATGATCCAGCTGATAAAGTTCGGGAAGGTCGTCACCGTCTGCACGAAGCTCATGTATTTCTTGCTCCGCAGTTCGGAGAACAAGATCGCCAGTATCATCGGCAGCGGTGAGCAGATCAGGCCCAGCGCCGAAAGCGCCAGCGTATTGCGCAGCACACGCAGTACCTCGCTGCGCTCATTCCAGATGCGCACGAAGTTATCCAAGCCCACGAATTTCTGCTTGGCGAAGTTCAGGCCGAAGGCGGGCTTGTACCGGAACACGGACAATCCCCAGCCGGCAATGGGCACATAACAGAACGCGAAAATGTACACCATGAAGACTATCGCCACGGCAAGCAGCACTTTCTGTTCCCTGCGCAGAGGCTTCCTCTTTGGACGGTTTCCCTGAGACACTTCTTTCATCCTCCTCTGCATCGCTCGTTCGAATGTACATTTATGATAGAGCAGGGGCGGCGTTATGGCAAGGTTATATCTTGCCATATTATGACAAGATATTGCTATTATCAATTTCCGTAAATATCCAAAAACCAAAATATGGAATTTCTCAAAGCAATTTTCTGTCAAAATCAAGCATGTGTGCATTGACAAAATGTGCCCCATTGTGTACAATCACTTCAAGCATTTTTAGAAGGAGCATGGCAGATATGGTAGATATTACCCTCACTAGGGAAGTAGGTCGGACATACAGCCTTGATCTGAGGGAGAATTCCGTTAATTATGGGGTTCAGCTGGATGCACAAAGAAGAAACTTTATGATGTCTGATTCTTGCTATGGCTACTACTACGCAGGGCCGCAGCATTTTACCCAGCGGATTGACAATGCTTGCCTTCGGCATCAGGTGTTCCTTACCCACAGCGGGCGGGGCCGCATTCTATTGGACGGTCAGGAATACATCGCCGAGCCGGACACCGTGGCTCTGATGAATCTGGCTCACGCCCACCGCTACGAGACGCTGGGCGACCATTGGGACTACGAATGGGTGAACTTCACCGCCCCCTGCTGTGCGTACTATGAAAGCCAGATCAATTCTAATGGTTTCACCATTTACGATCTGCACGGCAACACGCGCATTCCGGGACTGGTGCAGGAAATTCGCGCAGGCGTCATGCAGGCGGGTCTGCATGAATCCGTCACCGTAACGGTGCGCTGTCTCGACCTGCTGGACGCATTCTGCGCCATGGCCACCGCCTACCAGCAGCAGCAACTGCCCAACTGCACCCAAAACGTGCTGGCAACCATTCAATATATCGACGAACACTATATGGAGGACATTACGCTGGATCAGCTTGCCGAAATGGCGTTTCTCTCCAAGTTCTATTATACGCGTATCTTCACCAGCCAGAAGGGCATGACTCCCTATAAATATCTGACCAATGTGCGGCTGAACCATGCCCGCTCCCTGATGCTGTCTACCTCGCTGTCCATTGATAAGATCGGCTGGCAGGTAGGCTACGGCGGCAGCCGGAATTTGATCCGTGCCTTTAAGCAAGCCACCGGCGTGACCCCGGATAAGTATCGGAGAACGCTGGGAGCGCCGTAAATCAAAAAAGCGCTGCTGCTGACATCCATCAGCAGCAGCTCCTTTTTGATCCCCATCATAACGGCACATCCACCGTAACCCCACCGCCGGCAGGTCGCGGCGGCTCTGTCAGCCGCCGTGACCATAACCCAGTTTATCGGAAACGCACCCACCTCTCAGGCGGAACCGAGCC
>USCW01000037.1 GCA_900553315.1 uncultured Eubacteriales bacterium | reverse complement strand
TGTCTTTCTCAACCGAAACAAGCGGCCATAGGCCGCGCCGATTGAGGTTGCGGAAGCCTTTCTCAGAAAGGCCGCCTCCCTCGCATTTATCTCTGCAATTTGCTCTCCCCCAGAATCTCCGCCTGCCGCTTCTTCGTCAGCTTTGCAAAGATGAGCGCGTGGGACTTCGCGCTCAGCGTTGATGCAAGCTCGTCGGGAACTTCGCCGTCCAGACGAATGGAGATCCAGCTTGTCTTGTTCATGTAAAAACCATGCAGAATGTCCGGGAACTCCCGCCGCAGGGATTCGCTCTCTAAAGGGTCGCATTTCAGCGTCAACAGCGGATGCCCCGCATACTCCGCCGCATGTTCCGCGCCCGGCTGACATAGGGCCGCAAACATCTTTCCTCCGACCATGTAGCGATCCCAGCCCCATTCCGCCTTGTAATCCTTCGTCACGCCCGGAAGCTCCATCAGCTGCTTGTCCAACGCTTCTTTCGTCATGGTTTCCCCCTTAGAACGCATCATGCAGGAACGTTCCCCGGCGGGTGAACAGCAACTGCATGAAGGGCGTGACCCGCCGTACCGCGCCCCGGCGCTGCATCGCAAATTGCGCAATGTCCATGCTGCCCAGCACCAGCAGCGTCAGACCGCCGATGTCCGTTTCAATGTCTGCGGCTTCCGCATCCGCATCCTCCACCAGCAGCTCACGACCATCGCCCGTGATGCGGAAGGCTCCGCAGTTCTCCGCGATCTGCACGTCCTGCACACGAAGCACGCACTTTCCCGGCAGCGCAGGTGCGGGCATCATGGCCAGCGCACGGCGCACATCCAGCACACGCGCCATACCGTTGCAGAAGGTTTTCTCCTCCAACTGATAGGGCTCCTTCAGGAAGTACCGCAGCTCCGCATCCGCAGGCGCCAGCAAACGTACCTTCACAAACTCGTTGCTGCCCCGCAGCATGGCGAAGATGGCCTCCAATCCCTCCGCCGTGCGCCACGCCATATCCGTCAGGTGAAGCCCCTTCATGCCGCCAGGCAGCGTCTCCACCTCTCCCAGCCAATAGGCCATGGGCGTACCCGCCGCATCCCGCAGAAGATACAGATACTTCATCTGTTCCAGCGTCGCGCCCTTCCATTTGCGTTCCCAAAGCGTGTCGTCCCGATGCAGGGACAGATTGCGTTCGCGGGCATAGTCCTCATACACCTGCCGTACCGCCGTGCGGCTTTCTGCGTCCTCCGGCAGCACCAGCGAAATCTCCGCCGCACCACGCAGATCATCCCGCAGAGCCTGCGGCTCCAAAACCGCCTCCCGCGAAACCTGCGCCAGCTCGTAGCCGAACTTACGGTAGAACACGTGACTGAAGGGATAGAGTGCGCTGAAGGTATACCCCTCCCGCCGTGCCCGAGGCAGTCCCTCCTCAAACAGCGCACGAATGCCGCCGTTCCGCCGCAGCGCCGGGTCGCTGACCACGCCGCCAATGCCCAGCAGCTTCGTTTCCTGTCCGCCGAAATGACAGCCGTAGTCCAGTTGGATCATGGCGCTGCACAGCCGCCCCTTTTCATCGAAGGCCCCGCGGTATTGCCGCATAGCCGCTGCTTCCTTCGCCCACGCCTCCGGCTCCTCCTTGTAGGGATAGGTAAAGCATCTCGCGCTGAGCTTTTCATAGGCCGCCCGCTCTCCCAACTGTATCTGCCGAATCTCCATGTGCCGCCTCCTGTTTTTCCATAATAGCCAAACTGCGCATGAATGCTTGTTCGACATCCATGCGCAGTTTTCATTTTCCGGCAAGGGAATTTTAAGGCAATACCGCACAAATGAGTTGGTGCGATGGCGAATGCATTTTTTGTCAGATGCGATTGCAGAAATCGAAGGTTTACTGGAGGTAAATCGAGATTTCTGCAAGAAGCAGATGGCAGAAAAGGCATCGCCAGCGCTGCCGACGAATTGTGCGGTAGTGCCTTATGCTTTTTCCTGCGTTTCCGTGAGGGACAGGTGGTGACTGAACAGACCGTCCATGGTGGGACAGCGCTGGGTCATGTCAAAGCCCTCCGCGTCCTCTAAGAAATCCCGCAAGCTGCGTCTGCCGTATACCAGCCGGGTCAGGCAGCGCATGTTCATTTGCAGATCGTAATTGGCCTCGGTTTCCTCGACCCTCTTGCCCTCGGGTGTGCAGTTGATTTGATAATTACCGTTGTTCTGCGGAATCTGCCCGTCCGTCACGCCCATGATAAAGCTCCCATAAGCCGTGGTGTTCGGCAGCAGCTCCAGCACCTTCCGCGCATTCAGGATACGCGCCAGCGCGATCTCGGATTGTCCCTCCGCCTGTGACGCCGTCATGCCCTTTTCCTGCTCCACGGGGATATAGTCCATATCCAGCAGCGGGCCGGGCTTCGTCGTCCGCAGCACGGAAACCGTCGCACCCATTTTGTACATGGTGCGCAGAGACTCCACCTGACGCTCCTCACGGGTGCGCAGACGGCCGTACAGCAGCGCCAGCGTGATCCCCGCCGCCGCCGAGGCCAGTTGGATCATCAATCCGTAGAACCGCAGACGCATGTACTCCGGGCTGCGCAATTCCATCAGCGTGGCGATCGGCTGCCAGCATTTCCAGAAGGCTTTGCCGATCTCCTCCCATTCCACCAGCACCGCCGGGATCCATTCCGGGAAGGTGTATACCGGCGCGATCACATACTGCATCAGCACCGCCGCCGCACCGGCGCACAGCAGATAGCCCAGCGCCAGCATCACGCCTTGGCGGATGAATCTCGGCATCAGCCGCACAGCGTAGCTGCTCTTCAGCCGCTCCCGGTCGTCCCGCAGCGCGTCATGCACCCGCCGATTCAGGAAGCGCACCGCCCGAAGCGTCAGCGTAATACCCGCAAGGAACAGCAGCAGCCGAAGCCACAGCTTCGCGCCCATGCTCTCCTTGCCCAGATCAATGAACGTACCGCCGTCCTGCCAGCCCGTCACGGCGCTCTTCACGCCCACGGACGCGCCCGTTCCGGCAATGGGCGTGGCCGTTACCATCAGCGCATCCACGCTGCATTCCATGTCCAGCACGGAGGTCATGGGCACATATGCGCCGTAATCCATCAGGTCGCCCACCTGCTTGGTGTGGCGGACGATGCCGATGACCCGATATTCCTTCCCCTCCATCGTCACCGTGCGATCCACCGGATCGCCGATGTTGAACAGCGCCAGCGCCATCTGCTCGTCCAGCAGCATGACCGCGTCGCCGTTCTTCAATTCCTCCGGGAAGAAGAGCCGACCATTGCGCAGGTACAGGGGACGGTTGACAAAGCTGTTCGTTCCCAGCAGCTCCAAGCGTCCCGTTGCGCTGCCGTTGATGTCCGAGGTCAGGCTCACCTGATCCCGGATACCCGTGAGGGTGTAGCTGCTTACGTTGCCGCTGACATCCTCCATAGCGCGGTCAAGGCTTTCGCTCAGCTCCTTCAACCGTTTGTTGGGCAGCGTCTTCTGAGCATCGCTGTCGCCGCTGTCCTGTGCCGCCTCATACGCCGGAGCTTCGATCAGATATTGCAGCTGGTTGCCCACGCCGTTGACCGCAAGCACGCAGTAGCAGAGCGTTGCGGCCAGCAGCACAAGGAGCGTCAGCTTCCTCCATGGTTTCTTCTGCATAAGCGTTCCTCCGGCGTCAGTTGACATACTCCATGACGGTCTGGTTATCCGTCAGCTCGCGGTCTTCCTTGTCAGCCACCTGCTGATAGCTCAAATCGTCCTCGATAGAAACCAGCTTCTCGCCCCGCTCCAGCACACGCACGCTGGTCTTGACCACCTTCATGCTGGAGGAGGTCAGCAGACCGCCGTAGCTGCGCTGGATCAGGTACACATAGTCGGAATTCTCGCCCTCGTTGCGCACCGCGCTGGCGGGCAGCAAAGTGGTGGCCTTCTTCGCCTTATAGGTGATGCTGACCTCCACGCCGTCGCTCATGGCCTTGCGCAGGGCAGGAGAGCCCGTCTCGCTCATGCTCTCCGGCAGGGCGATCAGCATGTACTTCGTGCCCGTGCTGTCGGTGCCCACCTTATCCACGGTGGTCTTTTCCTTGCCGTAGTTATCCGACTCGATGGTAGCCTTCATGCCCTCGGTAATGGTGCGCTGCACCCCGGCCAGCGAGGCCTTCAGCACCGGGGTACTTCCCTCGCCGCTGAGGGTATAGGCTGCCTTGCTGCCGTCATAGGTATCGCCGGGGGCGACATTGATGCTCACGATATAGCCGTCCCGCGGGGCGGTGACCTTCGAGAGCGCCGCGTTCCGCGCGTCCAGCTCCACCATCTCGGCTTGAAGCTCGTTCAGCTCCTTGATAGCCTTGTTGCGGTCGTTGATGTACTTGAACACGTCGCTGGACACCCGCTGCTTGCGATCCTCATAAACGGCATAGAGGGCGGAACGCGCCGCCTCCACCTTGTCCTGCGCGGCGACGGCCTTGTCCACCGCCTCGCTCACCGCGTCCGGCACATCCGACAGCGCCGCCAGCTGCTTTTTCCATTCGGACGCGTCGCCGTTCAGCGTGATGCCCGCCTGCATGGCCGCGAAACGCGCCTGATACAGCAGCTCTCCCTGCTCGTCCTGCGCCTCCACCAGCGCGTCGTACAGCTCGTTCTGCTTGCTTTCCTTGGAATACTTGCGGTTGGCAATGTCCAGCTCCAGCAGCGCCCCGGACTTCTCCTGATAGCTGTCCTTGAGCTTCTTCATATCGTCGTCATAGCTGGGCAGACTTGCGGTGAAGATGGTCTCGCCCTTCTCCACCCAATGGCCCACCTGCACGTAGACCTTGTCCACGGTGATGCTGCTTTTGACCGCATCCTTGAGCGTAACGTCCTCCTTCTCAGGGAACTCCACCTGCGCGGTGAACTTCATGGCCTGCTCAAACTTTCCCGTCGTACCCGTTACCAGCTGCACCTTGGGCGTGGTGATGGTCTGCACCGTGCGTGCAAAGAACATGCACAGCGCCACCACCACCGCCAGCACGATCAGACCCTTCAGGGCGAACCGCTTGAGTTTCATAAAACGTATCTCTCCTCCCGCAAAAAGGAAATTATCAAGGGCAATACCGCACAAATGAGTTGGTGCGGAGGCGAATGAATTTTTCGTCAGATGCAATGGCAGATTTTGAAGGTTTACTGGAGGTAAATCGAAAAATCTGCCAGCAGCAGATGGCGGAAAAGGCATCGCCTACGCTGCCAACGAATTGTGCGGTATTGCCCTAGCTTCCGTGGAAGCAGCCGCAGCCGCCTTCTCAGCTTACTTCAATTCACTCAGCTGTACGCCCTGAAGAATATCCTCTTGGAAGTACAGATAGATGAGCATCGTCGGCAGAATATACAGCGCCGAGCCCGCAAAGGCAATATCCGCGCCCTCGGTGGAAATCTGGTTGAACATCACGGACAAGGGCTGCAGGGCCGTGTTGTTCGCCAGATACACCAGCGGCTGTTCCACCATGTTCCAGCAGTCCGCGAAGGACAGCGCCGCCGCCGCGCCCAGAATGGGCTTGCATACCGGCAGGATCACATGCACAAAGCCGCGCACCGGCCCCGCGCCGTCGATCATGCCCGCCTCCAGCAGACCGTTAGGCAGACCCACCATGAACTGCCGCAGCAGGAAAATATAAAACGGCGAGAATACCATGGGCAGGATCACCGCCCAAGGCGTGTCCATGAGCCCGATGGTTCGCAGGGTAATGACGCTGGGGGCCATCGTCACCTGAAAGGGCAGCACCATCAGCATCATAATCAGCACGGTCAGGAAATTTTTGCCCCGGAACTCAAACCGGCTCAGCGCATAGGCCGTCAGCGGAATGACCAGTCCCTGTCCCACCAGAATGGCCGCAGTGTACATCACCGAATTGCAGAACAGCTGCAAATAGCTCGGCTCCTCGATCAGTATCTTATAATACTGCCGCAGGGAAAAGACCGCCGGGCTCAGCGGCACATCCATCCACACGGAGGAATCGTAATTATTCCGCTGATTCAGAAAGCTTGTGATCTCCCCCTTGGGGAAGAAGGAATACAGGAACGTGAAGATGATCGGCAGAAGGATCAGTGCGCACAGGAGCGTCATCACAACCAGCGAGAGATAAAAGCCCACGCCCCGATGATGCCGATGGCGGCGCACATGCCGCGTCGTTTGCTGCGTCATGCCGTCTCCTCCCCTCGCACCGCCTTCACCCGATACATCATGATGAACATCACGATCACCAGCACCGCGAAGGAATACGCGGCGGTGGTCACGTCCTGATAATCCAGCTTGGCGAATTTGTTGTTCATAAAGTGCTGCAAGGTATAGATCGCATCGTCGGGATAAGAGCCGCCGATGAAATACACTTCCTTGAAAATTTTGAAAGCGTTCACCCACGCCAGCACAAACACCAGAAAAGCCGTGGGCCAGATCTGCGGCAAGGTGATCTTGAACGCCTGCGTCAGGCTGCCCGCGCCCTCCAACGAGGCATATTCATACAGGCTGGGGTGTACCGTAGCCAGCGCCGCGGAAAACAGCACCACCGAGAAGCCCAGGTTCTTCCAAATATACAGCAGCACCACGGGCGCGCGCAGGGCGTTTCCTTCCAGCCACAGCACCCGCTCATACCCCATCGCCGCCACGATGCGGTTGATAACGCCGCCGTAGTCGAACATGGTCAGCCAGATCAGCAGCATAGCCGAGGAGGGCATCAAATACGGCATCAGCAGTACATTCCGAAAAACAGTGCTCTTCTCCTTCAGGCTTTTCAGCATGGCCGCCATCAGGAAAGAAAGCAGCCAGATGGTGGGTGCGCACAGCACCGACAATTCCAGCGTGTTTTTCAAGCCCATCTGGAACATGGGATTCTGCCACACACGCAGGTAATTATCAAAGCCAACGAATTTGTTTTCGAAGCTGCCGTCTGTCACGGAATAAAAGATGCCGCCAAAAAAGGGCACCACGTAAAACACGAGGATACCCAGCATTCCCGGCAGCAGCAGCAGCCACACAATCTTCTTGCGGTGAAACAACCTTTTGTCCTCCACGCACGTTTACCCGGAAAGGGGGAACGCCCCCGGCGCTCCCCCTCCGGTTTAAAGCTTTCTTGACACGCTTCTATTCTACAGCGCCTGTCAATAATCCTCCATCTGCATCATGCGCAGCTTCTTGTCCGCTTCCTTGATGAACTGCTCGGTGTTGATCTGCCCCGCCGTGTAGCGGTCCATCAGGGTCTGCAGCTCCGCGTTCTTGTCGCTGCTGCTGGAATTCAGGAAGGTGGGCTGCTGCACATACAGATACGGCGCAACGTTCTCCCTGAAGTAAGCCAGCGCCTTTTCGCTGATGGCGTAGCGGTACGTTTCCTGATTATCGATCAGCTTCTGCATGTAGTCAATGTTTTCGTCGTAGTTCCGCTTTTCATCCTCAGGCGCTTCATCGCGGCTCTTTTTCAGCGAATCCAGATTATCCTGCCAAGTCTTGAGCATTTCGCCAAAGTTCTCCTGCTCCACGGGTTCGGTCATGGTCGTATCCAGCGTATACTTCACGCCGACTTCCATGGCTTCCAGCTCGCATTGCAGCAGCTTCGCCGCATAGTCGAGGTTCTTGCTGCGGGGATTAAGGAACATCACCGTCAGGTCGCCGCCGATGGTTTGATCCGCATCCGCCGTCAGCTTCATGAACAGCGGGCGGGTATTATTGTAGCCGGCGCTGCCCTCGTAATAGTCAAAGGAACCGACCGTGGGATAACCGATGGTAATCGCAAACTGCTTTTCCCAGTAGGAATCGCTGTCCCCGATCTCCTTCAGCAGACTGTCGATGTCGTCGCAGCGCATGTCGTTCAGCGCCTGCATCATTTCGCGGAAGATGGGCGTATCAAAGCGCACATCCTCGTTCTTCGCCTGGCAATAGTACAGGTAATCCGAAACCATATTGCTGAACAGGATGCGCTTCACGCTGCTGTCGCCATTCAGCTCCATGGGCAGATAGTCGGGATACTCGTCAAGGTATTCGTCGTTCCACTTCGTGATAAACTGGCACAGCTCCACGTAATTCGTGGGCATGTCGTCCATGGTCAGGCCCATATCCTCCAGCACGTTCAGGTTCGTCGCCATGCCCCAGCCATAGAAGTTGACAGGGATCGCCACCAGCTTACCATCCTGCATCACGATGTCTTTAATGGCGGGCTGCATATTCTCCACAGCCTTCACCAGCTCGGGATAGCCGGACAGATCGGCGCAGTAGCCCTTGGCCTTCAGCTGCAGGAAGTTCGAATAGCTGACGCTCATTTCCAGCACGTCAATCGTATCCGTGCCGCCGACCATGGCCTGCGCCAGCGATTCGCTGGTGTCATAATAAGCCTCCGAGATATACACGGGCACGGAGGGATTCTGCGCCGCAAAACGCATCGCGCCGCTGTCCATCCAGCCGCCATACAGCGTCAAGCTCACGTCGCTGTTGAAATCATCCTGCAATGTGCGCAGAATAATCCCCGTATCGCTGGAAACCAAGACCACGGTATCGCCCAGCACCGCCATGCCGTTGAGCCACTGCGTGGGGGCATAGCTCAGCTGCTTCGGTTCATCTGTGAGATTCCAGCCCATAATGCGGCAGTTGTCAAAATACACCAGCCGATCCTTCGTGCTGTCCCAGCAGAGGACATTCGTGCTGTTGGTCGGGGCGTCCGCCAGCTTCGTCAGCGTATCCGCCGCAGGATCCCACACATTCAGCTCAGCCGGCCGCTGCTCACCCGTTTCCTCGTTCCAGCTGTTGGCCTCATCCAGCACGGACACCAGCAGCTTGCCGTCCTTGTAAGTGGTCATCTGATTGATAAACTTCTGACTGCTGGCTGTGACCGTGCCGTCCGTCAGGCTGATGGTATACAGCATGTTCCGCGCCCAGCCCTCGTCGTCAGAGCCCTGCACCAGCACGTACAGCTGATCGCCCAAGGCAATCGCGCCCTGAATCTGCTGGGGATAGCGATAATCGCCATCAGCTTCACACAGGAAGTCCGTTTCCTTCAGCGTCGCCAAATCTTGATAATGGACCTTGCCGTCCTGCACCGTCAGCTCAAACACGCGGCCGTTCCACGGATTCACGCTGACCAGCCGCTCGCCGCTGGAAAGGAAGTCCAGCAGATAGTCCGGTGTGTCGGAAATCGCTTTCTCATCGCTTGGGTTGCTGTAATCCAGCGCGCAGTCCACCACGCCCAAATCGGTGACGTCCGCCTGACCCAGCTGGCAGCTATACAGGTGATTATCCTTCACCGCATACAGCGTATCACCCACCGTGGCCGTCATGCGAATCCAGACATAGCCGCCGTCTTCCTCCCCCAGCAGGGTGCCGTCCTGCGCCAGCGCGCAAGTACACAGAAGCATCAGCGCAGCTACCATCGCCGTCAACCGCTTCCAAAAGTGCTTCATATCGTTACGTCCTTTCCGCGGCGCTTGCCGCAGTTCGTGGATTGTTTCAACCATAGCAACGTTCGTCCGCCGCGCTTTCTTCCATCGCGGCAAATTTTTTCCGCGCAAAATTCGCGGAGAAGAAAGCTTTCAAAGCTTCCTCCCCCGCGAATGATACGTATTATTCCAGCGCCTGCACCTGCGTATACAGGTTCGTCAGCGTTTGCAGCAGCTGGGTCTGATAGTCGCCCGTGGTCATGCCGGTGATCAGCTTCGTTTCGTACTCGTCCAGCATGGAATACAGGTTCGAGAAATACGTCTCCTGCACCAGCCAGCCGGAGGAGCCGGACAGACCCACGTTCAGGTCGTTGATGGTCTGCATACTGTAAATATGCTGGCGAATCTTGCCCAGCGTGCTGGATGAGCTGGAGCCCGCCGTGCGGGACAGGGTGTTGCATAATTGCAGCGCCGTGGAGCACTCCACCTGCAATTTCCGCACGAACAGATCATGAGCCGAGGACTGATACTTCATAGCTTTGCCGCCGAAAATCCCCAGACCGATCACCGCCACCAGCAGCAGCAGCGTCACAACGCTGTGAAAACGTCTGCGTACCTGTGCGCCGCTGTCGTTCGCGCCCCGCATGTGGGGGGAATATCTGTACATAAGGGTCGTTCCTCCTGCCTCAGTAGGGTAGGTTGCACAATTTGCGTAAATTGTGCACTACACAAATTATTATATACGAGTAAAAAAAGAGTTACGCTTTATTTTATCATAAATTGCCAGCGCCGTAAAGAGGTCCATGCGAACGCAACACGAACACTCACGCCTGTTCTTCCGCCGTATCCTCCGCCGCGTCCAGCACATCGGCAATAATGAACCTCGGCCGCCGCTTCGTTTCGTTGTAGATTTTTCCGACGTATTCGCCGATCACGCCCAGACTCAGCAGCTGGATACCGCCCAGCGCCCAGATGGAGCACGCCAGAAAGGCCCAGCCCTCCACCGTATGTCCCAGCAGCTTGCGGATCAGGCTGTACAGCAGCATGGCGATGCTCACCAGAAACACCAGCGCCCCCACCGAGAGGATCAGCCGAATGGGCTTCACCGAAAAGGACGTGATGCCGTCCATGGCGAAGGCAATCATCTTCTTCAGCGGATACTTTGACTCCCCCGCAAAGCGCTCCCCGCGGGCGTAGGTCACGGTGTCGCTCTTGAAGCCCACCAGCGGGACAATGCCCCGCAGGAAAAGATTCACCTCGCTGAACTGCTCCAGCGCCTCCACCGCCCGGCGGCTCATCAGCCGGTAATCCGCATGGTTATACACGATATCCACGCCCATGGCCTGCATGAACCGATAAAAGCCCTCCGCCGTCATGCGCTTGAAGGCCGTGTCCGTCTTGCGCTCGGAGCGCACGCCGTACACCACCTCGCACCCGCCGCGGTATTTTTCCAGCATTGCGTCCACGGCGTTGATGTCGTCCTGCAGGTCCGCGTCCATGGAAATAATCACGTCCGCGTGCTTCGCCGCCTCGGTCAGCCCCGCCAGCAGCGCATTTTGGTGCCCGCGGTTGCGGCTCAGCTGCACGCCGGAAAACATGGCCGGGTCCTGCTGATGCAGCCCCGCAATGATCTCCCATGTGCGATCCTTGGAGCCGTCATTGACGAATAATATCCGGCTGTTCGCCGCGATCAGCCCCGCCGCCTCCAGCGTGCGCAGCTTCTCCGCCAGCCGTCGGGACGTTTCGGGCAGCACCGCTTCTTCATTATAGCAGGGGACGACCACATATAATCTATCCATCTGTTCCGTCCTTTCACAGCGCCTTTCAAATTATAATACTGTTTTTTCCCGCCGCTTGTCAAGGCGGCGCGGAATGTGTACAATAGAAGCCGTACAATCAGAACAACGCAGCACACGGAGGTTTTCATGCATAAAAATCAGCAGGGCGCCTTGCGGGCGGACGCATTGGGCGCGGAGATGGAGGGCGTTTGTCGAGACGAGGGCCGCGCAGTATTCGTGCCGGGGCTGCTCCCCGGCGAGGAGGGGCTGGTGCGCATTGTCAAGGAGCAGAAGCGCTTTGCCTTCGGTCGCCTGATGGCTCCACCGACCGTTCCCTCCCCAGACCGCCGGGAGCCCGACTGTCCCGCCTATCCCCGCTGCGGCGGCTGCTCCTGCCGGCACATGACCTACGCGGCCACCCTGCGGGCCAAGCAGCGCCATGTGGCAGACTGCTTTGAGCGCATCGGCCACATGCAGGTGAACGTGCCCCCGGTGCTGGGCATGGCTGATTATCAAGAGAATCCATATC
>USCW01000036.1 GCA_900553315.1 uncultured Eubacteriales bacterium | reverse complement strand
GTCGTGAGCGAGGAGGGCAAGGGCAGCGCCTTCACCGCCCGCTTCCCCATGCAATGACATACAATATAGAAGAGAGCGGGATCTCCGGCGGGAGGTTCCGCTCTCTTTGCGCCGGGCAGGCAATCAGCGCCGCCTGCGGACAAAAACGGGAGCGCCGCAGGCTTGAGGGCACTTTTCAGAGAACTGATGCGTCAGGCTGTTCTTTCGAAGGCGCACTGTTTGACGGCGCTTCAGCAAAACGGCAGGCTGCGCATTCGGAGGAATCGGCGCACGGCAAAAATTTTATAAAAAATGAGCGCTTCTCATTTTCATCTCATCTGCGTTCTGTATCATAAGGCCATACCAAACAAGGAGGCGACTTCAATGAAAACGACACTCAAATCCACGCTGAAAGCCCTGCTGACTCTGACGTTCATACTGACGCTCCTGCTGAACGGAACGGCCTTCGCGCAGAGCGCCTTCGACCAGACCGCCGCTGAAAATCTGGCTCTGGAAGCCGCCGGCGCGACCCGCGAGCGCGCGCTGCTCTTCCCCACCGAGATTGAAACCGAGCACGGCCAGACGGCCTATGACGTCGAATTCCGGTGCGACGGCTTTGAATACGAATACTGGATCAGCACGACCGACGGCGCGATCATCAAGAGGGCCTGGGCGCTGACGAGCCAGAAGACGCTGGAAATGGCCACCTATCAGGACGCGGCCGCCATCGTGATCGGCGAGAAGCAGGCGCTGGACAAGGCGCTCGCCGACGCGGGGCTGACTGAAGCGGACATCACGCTGCTGGAAATCAGCCTGGACACCGACGATATGCTGCGGCTCTACGAAATCGAGTTTTACACCGCGACGGCCGAATACGACTATGACGTGGACGCGGTTTCCGGCACTGTGTGCGGCACGAGCATAGAATACTTCGCCGAAAACGAGACCGTGCGCCCCGGCCAGCAGCCCGCGAGCCCCGAAACCGTGGCCAGCGCTCAGGGAATCTCCCGCGAAAAGGCGCGCTCCATCGCGCTGAGCGACGCTTCTCTCTCCGCCGCCGACGTGACGTTCACCAAGACCAAGCTCGACCGCGAGGACGGCATGCTGGTGTACGAAATCGAATTTGTCACCGCTGCCGCCGAGTATGAGTACGAAATCGACGCGGTCACCGGCGCCATCCGCGAAAGAAGCATTGAGACGCGCGCCACCGCTCAGCCCGCCGTCTCCAGCTATATCGGTGTGGATCAGGCCAAGAGCATCGCGCTGAAGCACGCGGGGCTCTCCGCCGCCGAGGTGTCCTTCACCAAGGCCAAGCTCGAGAAGGACGACGGCCTGCGCAAATACGAAATCGAATTCATCAAGGGCAGCACCGAGTACGAATACGAGATCGACGCGGCCACCGGAAGCGTCCTCGAATATGACGTGGAGCGCAGCGAGCCCGCCCCCTCGAACGACAACCGCCAGCCTGATCGCGACGACGATCACGACGATAATCACGATGACGACCGCGATGACGATCACGATGACGACGATGACGACGATTAAAGGTTGCAAGCAGCCCGGCTTCGCCGCCCTTGACATCCGGTTCCGTCGGCGTTATGGTAGAGAAAAGGCGGTGTCGGTCAGACCGCTACCGCCTCATACCAGTTTCTGCTGTTTACACTCGCGGAGAACGTTTACACAAAATTCGGGATAGACCCCTTTTGGTTTTATGATTCTTCTATATCTTTGATTGTTTTATGTTCTTCATTTTTCCACTCTGTTCGCCCATTCGCATTTCTACCCATTACTACTGCTGCCGCAAGGGATGGGCTTGTAAAAATATAATCTCGTGTAAGTTTTAAATCTTCATCTATTATTCCTTTTTCAATTAAAGAACTGCGCAGTTTCATGAGATTATCCGACATGCTTGGTACAGTAGAAGATGCAATAGCTGAACCTTTCATCACAGCGAAGCCATCTGATACTATCAAACCTTTTGCATCAGCCCCCCTGGCGGCTTTTATGAAAAAGTACGACTGCATGTCATTATGCCTTACAACAGCATCTTCAACTGTATCAAAAACTTTATATCCTAGTGTGTTTACAAGTAATTTAGCATTGCTAATAAATTCTTTTAGCATTGCTTCATCATACTCGGATATGGAAGAACAGGTTGGAACTGAACTATTTATGACAATAGATCTACCGGCATTTTGGGCCAACAAATAGAACTTATTTTCAAGATATTTAGCATGTGCCTTGTTAAGTAAATTATCTTTGCTGATAACTGCGATGCAATCGTTCCAATATTTTGAGTCCTTTAGATGCTGTTTAAGTCTTGAAAACATTCTTTCGGCTTCACCAATGTAAACAGTATCATTATTCTCCTCATTTTTCCCAAAGAGGAAGTATACTCCTGTATTTTCTGAATCATCTCTTTGTGAAAATTCAGACAACTCGTTTCTTGAAATCTTATATACACGGCCGTTCCAGTTTGAAAGTTCGCACATAATACGTCCGTTTGGATTCCCGTCAAATATGAACATTTGAATTGTTTTACTAAACGACATATATTATCACCTATCTTTCAGCCGGTCCTTGAACGCCTCCACCAGCGCATCGCTGAGTTGCTGGGATGGGACTTTCACATAGCTGGACGCTTCGTCATATTTCGGGTAGTTATACCGCCACTTGTCGTAGTCCTCTCGATTGATTTCTCCGCTACGATACTTTTCGGCCTGTTCCGCCCACGCAGTGAGCATTTTGGAAAGTTCGGCGGCATCCCTTCCCTTCCGAGGGTCAACACGCAGGGAAACGCTGTTCTCGCCGGTGTCCACCGTCAGACCGTAGCGATCCTCCAAGGTAAACAGCGTGTGCATCAGGCCGAGATAGCTGTCAATGTCCGGAACGGACAGCGCCAGCGGCGACACGCCAAGCGCACCGGCAAGGTTCTCCGTCAGTTCCGCTTTAGGCGTTCTGCTGCCGGATTCATACTGCGCCATACGGATGTCGGCGGTTTTTTCCGGGAAACCGACCATCTGCCCCAAGTGTTTTTGCGTCATACCCCGCAGATTGCGGAAAAATCGAATTCTCTCACCGATTGCCATAGCGATTACGTTCCTCATTTTGATACTGTGTAATTGGTATAGCATAAGGATTTAAGTTATGTCAAGATAGAGAAAACAAAAAAGTTTAAATATTTTTCCGCAAGAGCAAGAGTGTCAAGCATAGGTTACACATGGCGTATCAGAGAGCAGCCAAGGGAAGTGTGGAGATTTGCGAAGCAAATACGACCCGACCTTGACTGCGGCAAGAGAGAAGTATCATCGTGACAGGCTGCCCGGCACTTTGTGTCGGGCGGTCTTGATTAGCCTCCAAAAACGAACATGTGCATATGCGCAAAGGCTATGCCGTCCCCTTCTTTTTCCTTGGACAGCCTTTCTTTCACCATTGAATGACCGGCCTATTTCATCCCTTCTTTCCCTGTTCACCTACTTTTCACCTTTTCAACTGCCGTTCTTCATAAACCCTATGTTGTGCTGTCAAAATGCTGGCATATGATGAGGGCGATTTCCAGAAAAAGCGTCGCGCAGGCGCGAAGGGAGAAAAGTATGGCAGCGCAGAAAAAATCCTCCGGCGGAAGCCGCGCACGCAAATGGCTTCGGCGGATACTTGCCCTTGCGTGCGCAGGCGCTTTGTGCGCCGTGGGCTACAGCTACGTTTACCCCATGGCGGCAGGGGCGGAGAAGCTTCTCTATACCAGCTATACCGCGGAAACGGGGGACGTTTCCACCACCATGAGCTTCAACGCCACCATCAGCACCATCAACGCCGAGACCCTGCAAAACAGCGGCGAGGCGACGGTCACGAAGATTTACGTCACCGAGGATCAGCAGGTATCCGCCGGGGATAAGATCATTGACTTGTCCAACGGGCAGAGCCTCACGGCGGGCATCGACGGCGTGGTGAATGAAATTTCTGTCAGCGAGGGTGATTGGCTGTGGCGCAGCCGCAGTCTGGTACAAATCGCGGATTTCTCGCGCTTACAGGTGTCTCTCAGCGTGGACGAGTACGACGTGCAGAAGGTGCGCAAAGGACAAAAGTGTACCGTGCGCATGATCTCGTTGGGGCTTGATCTGGAAACGGAGATCAATCATGTGAATCTGGTTTCCAGCGGCATGGGCAATGTGGCCAGCTACTCCGCCACCGCCGAGCTGGACGCGCCTGACACCGTGCTTCCCGGCATGGCGGCGACCGTGACCATTCCCGCAGAAACGGTTGAAAACGTGGTCACGCTTCCCGTGGCGGCGCTGGCCTTTCATGAGGACGGCGCTGCCTATGTGCTGACGAAGGCGGCGGACGGCAGTTACACGGAACAGGCCGTGGAAACGGGACTCAGCGACGGCACTACCGTGGAGATCACCTCCGGGGTGCAGGCAGGCGACGTGGTCTGGGCTGTCAGCGGCACGGAAACCATCGAGGGCTTCTCGCTGGCGAAGCTGTATGCCTCCCTTGTGGGGGAAAGCGTTGTGATCGAGTTGGGCGAACGGAGCCGTGGGAACCGCGGCGGCACGGAGAATGCGGCGGCGAATAGGACGCTCCCGGATGGTATGGAACTTCCCGACGGCATGACTCCACCCACGGACGGAACGGCCTCGGGGGGAATGCCGAATTTATTGCAGATGGGCACGCCCTCGGATATGGGCGGGTTTGACGGCTCCTTCGGTGGAGGCAGCGGCGGACCGCCCTCCGGCGGCTTCCACGGCGAAGCGGCGCAGGACGTGACGGGAGGCGACGGCACATGAAGCGCAAGGCATGGCTGACGGTCGCGGCGGCGCTGCTGCTTCCCGTGACAGCGCTTGCGGCGGAAACCTTCGACGGCACCGTCGTGGCTGGGGTTACCACCGACGTTACCGCACCCTTTGGCGGTACGGTGCAGTCCGTCTCCGTCCGGGAGGGCGCGTATCTTGCCGTCGGCGACGTGGCGGCGGTGCTGGACACCACAAAGGTCTACGCCCCGGAGGATGGCACGGTGCATCTGGCGGACGTCAGCGAGGGCGACAGTGTTTCCGGTACGGTGCTGACGCTTTCTCCGGTGAGCCGCTACACGATCTACTGCGACCTGACCGACGCGTACCAATCGCCTAAAACTCTTTATGTGCAGCTGGGCGAGCAGGTGTATCTGCAATGCGTGAAGGATGGGAGCCATCAGGCCATGGGCGTTATTACCGAGGTGGACGGCTCCTCCTATACCGTTACCGCCACCGCAGGGGAGCTGTACGTGCAGGAGGCGGTGTACGTTTATCGCAGCACGAATGATGCAGCCTCCTCCCGATTGGGCAAGGGCGTGGTCAATCGTGCGGCGACCATCAATATCTCTGCGAATGGCAGTCTATGGAAGCTCCACGTTGCCGACGGCGAGAACGTGGAGCGGGGCCAGTTGCTGCTGGAAACGGTGGAGGGCGAGCTGTCTGGGCTGGAAAGCAGCGGCACCGGAGAGGTAAAAGCCGAGACAGGCGGCATTGTGACCGTTGTCAGCGCAGAGGCAGGGCACACCGTCCGTCAGGGCGAGACGCTGCTGACGCTAGCTGATCCTGCCGCTTATGAGATTGCCTTCTCCGTGTCGGAGGAGCTGGTGTCTCAGCTGCAGGTCGGCGATCCCGTCAGCATTTATTTCAGCTGGCAGGGCAGTCAGGCGGAGCCCGTGCAGGGGACGCTCCTGCGGGTGTCCTATGTGCAGGAGGGCGCGGAAAGCAGCGTCTCCGTATCGACAGAGAGCGAGGCTCCCCGCGATGGCACTGCGCAGGCACAGCCGAGTGGCGGTGAAACGTCCATCGCTTCAAATGATACGGCAAGTGAGAATGTAACCTATCTGGCCTATGCCGCCTTTACCCCGGACGAAAGCGTGCGTCTGGGCATGACGGTAACGGTCGTGTGGAACGGAACGTGAAGGGAGGCGTGCGGATGAAAAAAAGGTTTGCTCTTCTTTGCCTCCTGCTGGCGGCAGTACAGGGCTTTGCGCTGGCGGAACAGGTGCCCACGCCCAGCGATTTGTCCCCTGCACCCACGGTCACGGCTGCGCCCACGGAGGAACCGACAGCAACGCCAACGGCGACTCCTGCGGAGACACCGACTGAAACGCCAACCGAAGCGCCAACAACAGCGCCTACGGAAGTCCCGACCGAGACTCCCACGGCAACGCCCGCTCCGACCAGCGGCCCGGCCTATTATGATCTTGCGGACGGTAGCCGTCGTTATGGCAAGTTGGAGGCGCTCTTGGCGGACGCACTGGCGGCGAACGCCCGCGTGTACCTGACGCGAAGCACGGTCTACGTCCTGTCCGGCTGGGCGCTGGCGCAGGTGCAGCAGGCAAAGCTGTTTCCGGACAGCGATGCTTTCCCGGAGGACGGCTGGACGGTTTATTGCTCCGCAACGAATCCGTCAGGGGCGACGGCAGCGAACACGGTGTATGTCTGGGTGGCGCAGACGGCGGCTGACCCGACGGAAACACCTGCGCCCACGGAAGCGCCTACTGAGACCCCGACCGCAGCGCCCACGGAGGCTCCCGCTCCCAGCAAACAGCCCCAGCCCACCGAAGAAACGTCTCCCAACGGTGGAGGGCTGCGTCCCGGCGGAGGCGGGGGCGGACAGCGCCCCAGCGGGGGAATGCCCAGTGGCAGCGTTGGTGCGGACACGGGCGCAGGACAGTCAGCCGCCACGAAGGACTTGACCATTGCGTCTACTCACGCGAAATCCGATACCGATGCGATCATCGCCTATGACGGCGTGGCGCTGACGGTTTCGGAGGAGCCCATGGAGACGCTCAGCGTGGGCGGAGCCGAGCTGGCCCTGACGCTCCAAGATGAAAACGATACCGGCCTTTCCTTCACCGCGGCCTTTACCGCCTTGGAGGAAAACGACGGTACGGCGGATACGCTGGTGCTGACCGCAAAGGCCGGTGAACAGGCGGACAGCGAGCTGCATTGGCGCTTCAATGGCGGCGTAAGCAAGCTGCTTGCGGACAGCGGCGTGAAGTATCTGGCTCTGCGCGTCGGCGATCAGGTGACGATCCTGCCCACGGAGAACCTGCTGGGCGGCGTGCGCTATGCCATGCTTCGCGCCAAGGGCTTGAGCAGCAGCGCCTTTGATTATCAGCTGACCCAGTATATTGGCGGCGGGTGCGCCCTCCGCGTCACAGCGAACGGCGAGAGCCTCGAGGCCGTGGCGGACGATCAGGCGGCGCTGTCCTATCGAGCAATTTATTCCGGCCCGGCGGATGCGCTGGCGCAGAAAGAAGGAGAAGAATGACCATGGCTAAGCCGAAAAAAAAGCGCCGCTGGCTGCGGCGGCTCATCACATGGGTGCTTGTGCTGGCGCTGGCCGCCGGAGCCTTCGTGCTCTTCGTCCTGCCCTCCTGGCAGGCGGAGGCCACCACCACCTATACGCTGTATACCGCATCTCGCGGCACCATCTCCAACGCCCTGTCCTTCTCCGGGTCGGTCAGCGTCATCAATCATGAGACGCTGACCGCCGGGGCGGCGGGTACGGTGCGCAAGCTCTACGTGGCGGAGGGCGACACCGTTTCCGCGGGCGATAAGCTGATGCGCCTGTCCAGCGGCGAAACAGTGAAGGCGAACTTCGACGGTACGGTGAACGAGCTGGACGTGAGCGAGGGCGATGAGGTCGCCGCCGGGGCCAGCCTGATTCAAATTGTGGACTTTGCGCATATGAAGGTCACGCTCCGGGTGGATGAATATCAGATTTCCGACGTTTCTGTGGGGCAGAGCTGCCGCATTACGGTCACGGCGCTTTCCGAGACCTTTAACAGCACCATCACCCATATCAACCGCATCAGCGCCTCGCAGGGCTCCACGGCCTACTATACCGTGACCGCCGAATTGGAGGTTTCCGCCGACGTGCTTCCCGGTATGGCCGTCACGGTTACGCTCCCGCAGGAGGAGGCCACGGATGTGGTAATCCTCTCCAAGAGCGCCCTGTCCTTTGACGCGGATAACAGCGCCTATGTGCTCACGCAGGACGCGGACGGCAGCATGCAGAAGACCGCCGTCACCGTGGGCGTAAGCAACGATAACTACGCGGAAATTACCTCCGGGCTGAATGAGGACGACACGGTTTACGTGGAAAAGAAGACGGCCACGGACAGCTCCTCCGGGCTGAACAGCATTCTTTCGATGTTTGGCGGCGGCGGGGATATGCCCAGCGCTCCCTCCGGCGGCAGCTTTGATCCCGGCAGCTTTGGCGGCGGGGACTTTGGCGGTGGAAATTTCGGTGGCGGTAATGGCGGCGGCAGCCGTGGCAGCGGCGGAAATCGTCCGTAAGGGAGGAAGCAGCATGAGTGAACAGAGCATCTTCTTCCGGATGCGGAACATTGTCAAGAATTACTCCCTCGGCGAAGAAATCGTTACTATTTTGAAGGGTATCAATCTGGACGTACAGCCGGGAGAATACCTTTCTGTGCTGGGTCCCTCCGGCAGCGGCAAAAGCACGCTGATGAACATTGTCGGCTGTTTGGATCAGGCCACGGAAGGGGAGTACATCCTGCAAAACCAGCGCATTGCCGATTTGGACGAAAAGGAGCTGAGCCATATCCGCAGCCGGGAGATCGGCTTCATTTTCCAGAATTCCCAGATGATGGCGCGGCTGGACGCGATGAAGAATGTGGAGCTTCCGCTGATTTACGCCGGGGTGCGTCCCCGGGAGCGGGTCCGCCGTGCGGAGGAAATGCTGGTGAAGGTGGGCTTGCGGGACCGGCTGCATCACACGCCCAATCAGCTTTCCGGCGGTCAGCAGCAGCGCGTGGCCATTGCGCGGGCGCTGGTCACGCGTCCCAGCATTCTGCTGGCTGACGAGCCCACCGGTGCGCTGGATCAGCACACGGGACACCAAATCATGGATCTATTTGAGGAGCTGCACGAGGAGGGCAACACCATCCTGATGATTACCCACGACCTGAGCGTGGCGAAGCATGCCCGCCGGGTGGTACATATCATTGACGGTGAGCTGACCGAAGCGGAGGAGGCGACCTTCGCATGAAAAAGCTTATCAAGCGCTTCTCTGCGGGGGTGACGATGTTTATCGAAAGCGTCCGTATGTCGGTAAGCAACATCTGCCATAATCGGATGCGCTCCTTTTTGACGATCCTCGGCATTATGATCGGTGTTACGGCGGTCATTGCGCTGATTACGACGATCTCGGCGGTATCAACCACCATTTCGGACTCCTTCACCTCCATGGGTGCGGGAACGATGACGCTTTCCGCGCCGGGCAGCGACCTGAAGGCGGGCTTATCCGCCGATGATTTAGAGACGCTGACGGCGCTGGAGCATGTGGAGGGCGTATCGCCCACGGTGACGCTGAATGTCACGGCGGCGCAGTCCAATGCGTATGAATCCTCGGTCAGCGTAGGCGGGCGCAACGCGTACTACTTTACGGCGAACGATGGGCTGATTGCCCGTGGACGGGCGATCACGCCGCTGGATGTAAATCAGTCCAGCCGGGTCTGTCTGATTTCCTCCTATCTGGTGGAGACGTTCTTTTATGGGGTAGACCCCATTGGGCAGACGCTGTATCTGAGCGGGCGGAGCTTTACGGTGATCGGCATACTGACCGACGATGGGGACAGCTCTATTTCGGGCATGATGTCCGGTTCCTCGGACGTACTGATTCCCTATACTACGGCGCTGAAGATGAACGGCGAGAGCTTGGTGACGAACCTGACGATCTATATTGACAGCGCGGAGAGCTCTTCTCTTGTGGAGACCGAGCTGGAGCCGGTGCTGGATGCGCTGTTCAGCTATGAGGACGACACGTACACGATCACGACCATGGACGCGATTGAGGACACGATGTCCAGTATGCTGTCGATGATGTCCATGCTCTTGGGCGGCATAGCGTCCATTGCGCTGCTGGTCGGCGGCATTGGCATTATGAACATGATGCTGACCAGCGTGACGGAGCGGACGGTGGAGATTGGCTTAAAGAAGGCCATAGGTGCGGAGCCGGGGCAGATTCAGCTGCAATTTCTGATTGAGTCCTTTCTGCTCTCCATGGCGGGCGGCATGATTGGTGTGCTGCTGGGTATTGCTCTTTCGGCGATTCTCTGCTCGGTCATGGGCACGGCCTTCTCCCTTTCCTACAGTGCGATTGCCCTCGGTGTGGGCTTCTCTGCCGCCGTCGGCATCATTTTCGGCTGGTCTCCCGCACGCAAAGCCAGCAAGCTAAGCCCCATAGACGCGTTGAGGCGGATGTGAGGACGTGAGGGGTATGCGAGGGAGGCGGCTTCTCTAAGAGAAGCCCCTCCCTCGCGCTCCCTCCCGAAGAGTAGCTGGGGGGACGCGTGAGGGTATGCGAGGGAGGCAGCTTCTCTAAGAGAAGCTCCTCCCTCGCGCTCCCACCCGAAGAGTGGCTGGGGTTTGAGTTGATTCTTCCTCCATGCAGGTTGCCCCTGTTAGTTGGGCGCGGGTTCCTGTAGTTTGGTTGTGGTCACGGCGGCTGACAGAGCCGCCGCGACCTGGCGACGGGTGAGAACGTGGCGGGTAAGTTCCATGCGTAAATTGGGTTCAAATAGAATGGATGTAAAGCATCATGTTCTCTATCGACTTTTTCAAAGGAGGCGTATCTCATGTTTCGCAAACTGATTCCTTCCCTGCTGGTACTTGCACTTGCTCTTACTCCTTTTGCGGCCTTTGCGGAAACGACCTTTGACGGCTCTGTTGTGGCCGGAGAGGCTGTCAGCGTGACGGCGCCCTTCGGCGGCACGGTGGCCTCGCTCACGTTGAAGGAAGGTGCGGAAATCAGTCTTGGCGACACCATTTGCACGCTGGAGACCACGAAGGTATACGCGCCTCACGATGGTGTGGTCAGCGGTGTATTTGGTCAGCCGGGCGATGCGGTGGACACCGTGACCCAGCGATACGGTGCGGTACTGTACATTGCGCCCACGGAGAAGTACACCATTTCCGCTTCCATCAGCAAGGCCTACAACAGCAGCGAGACCCGCTATGTGACCATTGGCGAGAGGGTCTACATTTCCTGCACGGCGGACGGTGCGCACACGGCGGAGGGCATCATCACGGCTGCCAGCGGCACCGGCTACACGGTGGAAACGACCTCCGGCGAGCTTTTGATGGAGGAGACGGTGTACATTTACCGTGATGAGGCGCTGACCGCGTCCAGCCGCTTGGGACGCGGCACGGTTTCCCGCACGGCGGAGACGGCGGTCAGCGGCACGGGCAGCATTGTGAAGCTGCATGTGCAGGACGGCGAGACGGTGCAGCGCGGTCAACTGTTATTTGAGACGGTGACGGGCAGTCTGGACGGGCTGTATGCCATGAGCAATGAAATTGTCTCCGAGGTGAGCGGCATTGTGGCGCAGCTGAATGTCAGCGCCGGTGCGACGGTCAACAAGGGCGACGTGCTGCTGACGGTTTACCCGAAGGACGCGCTGCAAGTGGAGATCTCCATTGACGAATATGATCTTGCGGACATTGCCGAGGGGGACGAGGTGACGCTGGTCTTTTCATGGGACGAGAGCAATCAGGAAAAGCTGGTCGGCACCGTAGACATGATTTCCCACGTCAGCTCCTCCACTTCCGGCGACGCCGCCTACAAGGCCTACGTCTCTTTCACTCCCCCCGCCCAGACCCGTCTAGGCATGACGGTAGTTGTAACGAAAGAATAAACGGGGAGGGTATGCGAGGGAGGCGGCTTCTCTGCGAGAAGCCCCTCCC
>USCW01000035.1 GCA_900553315.1 uncultured Eubacteriales bacterium | reverse complement strand
GGCATTCCGGGCTGGAAGATGCTGGGCAGCGACAGCCACACCCCCACGGGCGGCGGTATCGGTATGCTGGCCATCGGCGCGGGCGGACTGGACGTGGCGGTCGCCATGGGCGGCGGCGCCTATTATCTCACCTGCCCGAAGGTGGTCAACGTGCATTTGACAGGTCGTCTCCCCTACGGCGTAGCGGCGAAGGACATCATCCTTGAGGTGCTGCGCCGCCTGACGGTCAAGGGCGGCGTGGGCAAGGTTATGGAGTACACCGGCCCCGGCGTGGCGACGCTGACGGTGCCGGAGCGTGCAACCATTGCAAACATGGGCGCAGAGCTTGGCGCAACGACCTCTGTTTTCCCCAGCGACGAGGTAACGCGTGCATTCCTGAAGGCGCAGGATCGTGAGGACGATTGGCAGGCGCTGTCCGCCGACGCGGATGCGGTCTATGATGAAACGATCGAGATCGACCTGAGTGCGTTGGAGCCGCTGGTAGCACGTCCGCACATGCCGGATAACGTCGTGACGGTAGCGGAAGCCGGACCCATCAAGGTGGATCAGGTGTTCATCGGCTCCTGCACGAATTCCAGCTATCAGGACATGATGCGCGTGGCGCGTATCCTGAAGGGCAAGCGGGTTCACCCGGACGTATCGCTGGTGATCGGCCCCGGCAGCCGTCAGGTATTGACGATGCTGGCGCGAAACGGCGCTTTGGCGGACATGATGGCGGCGGGTGCGCGGATTCTGGAAACAGCGTGCGGCCCGTGCATCGGCATGGGACAGAGTCCACGGACGGGTGCGGTGTCTTTGCGGACGAACAACCGCAATTTCTATGCCCGGAGCGGAACCGCCTCGGCCGGCATTTATCTGGTGAGCTGCGAAACGGCGGCTATTTCGGCGCTGACGGGCGTATTGACGGATCCCCGGACGCTGGACGTTGATCTTGAGATTCCGCAGCCTGAGCATTTTGAGCATAACGACAATCTGGTGATCCCGCCGGTGGAGCCGGGGCACGAGGCAGAGGTGGAAGTCGTTCGCGGACCGAACATTCATCCGTTCCCCTTGGGCAAGGCGCTTACCGAAACCGTTTCCGGCAAGGTGCTTTTGAAGATGGAGGACAACATCACAACGGATCACATTATGCCCTCCAACGCGAAGCTTTTGCCCTATCGCAGCAACATTCCCTACCTGAGCGACTACTGCCTAACCCCGGTGGATGCGACGTTCCCGGCCCGTGCGAAGGCAGAGAAGGGCGGCATTCTAGTGGCTGGGCAGAACTACGGTCAGGGCTCCAGCCGTGAGCATGCGGCACTGGTGCCGCTGTATCTGGGCATTCGTGCGGTTATAGCGAAATCCTTTGCACGGATTCATCAGGCGAACCTGATTAACAACGGCATACTGCCCCTGACCTTTGCCGATGAAGCGGACTACGCTGATATTGACCAGATGGACGAGCTATCCCTGCCCAATGTTCGCGCCGCCATTACCGCCGGTGAAGAGTGCTTGACGCTCCGCAACGAGACCAAGGGGCACGACTACGCCGTTCTCCTTCCCCTCACTTCTCGCCAGCGCGGCATGATCCTCGCCGGTGGTCTGCTGAACTACACGAGAGAGAATCAATAAAATGTTTGTGATTGCGAGGGAGGGGCCTTTTCTGATAGAAAAGGCCCCTCCCTCGCAATCACACACTTATTTCGTTTTCCCGTGCTCCTTGGCGTAGATGGCCATGGCGCATTCGAGACGCTTGCGCTCCATCTGGCACTCAAGATCGTAGGGCTTGGAAATGTCGCCGTGGAAGGCGTGCGCGTTCGCTGCACAGCCGCCGCTGCAGAAGAAGCGTGCCCAGCAATCGCGGCACTTCTCCTTGCTTAGCACATTGTTCGCCGCAAACTTCTTCTGAATCTCCCGGTCAAAGGTGCCATCCAGCACGCTGCCCATGCGGAAGCCCTCACGGCCCACAAACTGATGGCAGGGGTAAATGTCGCCGTCCGGCGTGACCGCCACATACTCGTTGCCAGCACCGCAGCCCGTCAAACGCTTGCGCAGGCAGGGGCCGCCCTCCAAGTCCACCATGAAGTGGAAGAAGTTGAACCACTTGCCGTTCGCGCGGCGATCCAGATAAATCTGCGCCAAACGATCGTACTCTGCCATGATCTCCGGCAAGTCCTCTTCCTTCAGCGCATATTCACAACTGGGATCCGTCACCACAGGTTCCACGGACAACTGCTCAAAGCCCTCGTCCGCTAAAAACAGAACATCGTTGCCGAAATCCTTGTTGTAGCCCGTGAAGGTGCCACGAACGTAGTATTGCTTCTGACCGCGCTTCTCGGCAAATTTCTTTGCCTTCTCCGCGATCAGCGCATAGCTGCCCTTGCCGTTGGCTGTGGGACGCATCCGATCGTGTACCTCCGGACGACCGTCCATTGAGATCACCACATTGTCCATTTCTTTGTTCAGGAAATCCATGATCTCGTCGGTCATGCAGACGCAGTTGGTGGTGGTGGTGAACTTGAAATGCTTGTTGTGCGTCTTTTCCAGACTGCGACCGTACTCTACCAAGCGCTTCACCACGGGAAAATTCATCAGCGGCTCGCCGCCGAAGAAGTCTACCTCCAGATTGACGCGCTTTCCGCTCTTCTCCACCAGCCAGTCCAGCGCAGCTTTGCCCACCTCGTAGGGCAGCAGCTTACGCTCGCCCATGCAGAAATCCCCCGTCGCCGCAAAGCAATACTTGCAGCGCAGGTTGCAGTCGTGGGCCGCGTGCAGACACATAGCCTTCACCACGCCGGGCTCATGCAGTTCAATGTTGCTGTAATCGTCAGGCGCGTTCAGCGCACCGATCTCTTCCAGCTGATGCAGTTCCCCAACGACTTCCTCCAGCTCCTCGCGGCTGTGCTTATCGGAGAGAGCAGCGATGATCTCCTCCGGCGTGTGGTCGTTCCACAGGGACAGCACGTCGTAGGCAATTTCGTCAATGGCGTGTACAGCGCCGCTTCCCACGTCCAGCATCATGGGCTGGCCAACGGCCTTGAACGTATGAATCAAAATATCTTCCTCCGATTCGAATCCATGAAAAAAGGCAGGAGTTTATCCCCCTGCCCGATGGTTGATTCAAGGGTTATTACTTGCCGAAGGAGCGGTTCAGCTTGCCCTCGTTGCCAGCCAGCACGGCATTGTTCTCCTTGTTGGCGCAGGACTGATTCGCCACGGTGCAGCTGGTCTTGCAGGCGCTCTGGCAGGAAGCCTGGCACTCGCCGCAGCCGCCGTGCATCAAGGACTGCTTCAAGCAGGGATTCTGGATGGTTTCAATATGCTTCATAATTGCATTCCTCCTCAAGTTTAGGGTATAGCATTATTATACATCCTTTCGGTGCATCTTGCAATCACTTCGCAGAAATATTCGACAAAATCATGCCGACAATGCCGCCGCCGGCCACGCCCATGGCCAGATCGGCCAGATAAGAAGAGAAGGAGGCCTGCTGTCCGGAGAGCAGCGCATACAGCGCCACGCCCAGTCCCATATAGCACAGCCCCACCGCTGCGCCGCGGATTAGCCCCTTCTCTCCGCCACGTCCGACCGCCGCCAGCACGCCCAACGCGATAGAGGTGAGCTTCAAAATCTGGTTGAACACACGGATCACGCTGTCCGAGGGCCGCATCCACTGCATCAGCAGCGAGAAGAGCGCCACGCCGATGAGCGTGACCAATACGCTGACGCTCAGTCCGCGCAGGAGCCGCGTCAGTCGCCCGCTTCTGCGGCGGGACGAGGATTTTCGATGGGTAAAGGTTTGTGTCTGTGCCATATGCGTCAGCCTCCCTGCGGATTTTCTTGTCAGAAGGTATCTATGCAGGGAAGACGGCAAAGATGCTCCGACGATTCTGTCAGGATTGTAAAATTCCATATAGTAGGAAAAAATCATTGCTCGCATTTTGTCGTTCGCTTGTGTTTTCTTATAGAGGGCTGTATAATATAGTTCATAAATATTTAGGAAGGAGAGCCGATGCAGATGATTGGAGAACGGCTGTATGCGCTTCGCAAGGAAGCCGGTTTGACGCAGGATGAGCTGGCGGAGCTTTTGCAAATTAACAAACACTCGATTTCTTCTTATGAGCGGGACAAAAGCGACCCGCCGGACCCCGTAAAAGTTCGTATTGCCCGATATTTTCATGTTTCAGTCGATTATCTGCTAAAGATGACGGACAATCCCCGCCCCGTGGACTCGGAAGAGCGCGTGCTTCGGCTTCCACACGACTTTCCTATAGAGGCGCTGGCTGAGCTGACGGATTTTATGGAATTCCTCACTGAAAAGGCCCGCCGAGACCCATCCGCGCACTAAACCGCGCAGATGCAAAAGTTTTTTGAAAAAACGTAAAATTACCTGTTGACAAATGCTGACTGATGCGCTATACTATAACACGTTCGCAAGAGGTAATCAAGCGAACGAAAGAAATATCTGGGTGTAGCGCAGCTTGGTAGCGTGCTTGAATGGGGTTCAAGAGGCCGGAAGTTCGAATCTTCTCACCCAGACGTGAAAACCCTAGGAGTTTCAAGGCTCCTAGGGTTTTTCTTCGCCCTTTTGACTAGATCGCAACTAGCGCAAAAACGCCTCTTTTGCGCGTTGTGATCTAGTCAAAAGTATAGTCAGTTGTCCGATCCCCTGATGATCTTTCCCCACCGATCTCGTTCTCTACCCATGCCAACGTAATCACGCGCCGCCCCTCCTTATGCTTTACACCTTCCGCAGTTCTTCCAGCGCACGGCGAGCACGTCAGAATGGCAGTTCTCCGTTCACAGTGCCGCCGGTTTTGGAACTATATCATTCCAGATGGTTCCACTACTATAGCTGCCTGCTTAGAAGTACAAAGCACAATGCAAGAAAGAAGGAGGGCTCAACCTCTCACCCGAGAAGTTGAGCCCTCCTTTGCTTTGTTTTGACGTTTTACTTATATTCCGGCAGCCATCCCTGATGGGTGGCAATGAGATCATCGCACAGGGAAACAATGTCGTCAATCGACAATTCGCTTTGCAGGTGCGGATCAAGCATGGCCGCTTGATAGATAGCCTCCTTACGGCGGGTCATGGCGGCCTCGATGGTCATCAGCTGCACGTTGATGTTCGTGCGGTTCAGCGCCGCGCATTGCTCGGGCAGATCGCCCACATAGCAAGGCGTAATGCCGCTGGCGTCCACCAGACACGGCACCTCCACGCAGGCCTTCGCGGGCAGGTTCGTAATCAGCCCCGTATTGATCACGTTGCCGCCAATTTTGTAAGGCCGGTTCGTCTCCATGGCCTCCATGATGTAGCTGGCATATTCACGGCTGCGCTCATGAGTCAGGTGGGGATCCTTCGTCAGCTCATCGCGGCGCTTCTCCCACTCGGCAATCTGGTTCACACAGCGGCGGGGATATTCATCCAGCGGGATATTGAAGCGGTCGATCAGCTCCGGATACTTGTCCTTGATGAAATAGGGCAGATACTCCGCGTTATGCTCGCTGGACTCGGTCACATAATAGCCGAAGCGCTTCATGATCTCAAAGCGCACCATGTCGTTATGCTTTTCCGTAAGGGCAGCCGCACGGCGCTTGATCTCCGGGTACAGGTCTTTGCCGTCACGGGTGATCTCCAGCAGCCACGCCATGTGGTTGATGCCCGCGATTTTCCATTGCACCTGATCGTCATAGGGCATGTCCAGATGCTTGAGCAGCGTGGACGCGCAAACCTGCACGCTGTGGCACAGGCCCACCGTCTTGATGCCCGTATAGCGCTGCATGGCGCCGGTCAGCATGGCCATGGGGTTCGTGTAGTTCAGGAACCACGCGTCCGGGCAGACCTCCTCCATGTCATGGGCAAAGTCCATCATCACGGGAATGGTGCGCAAAGCACGGAAAATGCCGCCGATGCCCAGTGTATCGGCGATGGTCTGCCGCAGACCGTACTTCTTCGGCATCTCAAAATCCGTTACGGTGCAGGGCTCGTACAGGCCCACCTGGATGGCGTTCACCACATAATTCGCACCGCGAAGCGCCGCCTTGCGGTTTTCTACGCCGCAGTATTTTTCGATATTGGCTTTGTTGCCAAGGTTGTTGTTGATGGAAGTGAGCATGAGATAGCTTTCTTCCAGCCGCTGCGGGTCAATGTCGTAGAGCGCGATGGTGCTTTCAGCCAATGCAGGCGTTACCATGCTGTCACCCAAAACATTTTTGGCAAAAACGGTAGAACCGGCACCCATGAAAGTAATTTTCGGCATAGGAGTCCCTCCTCATCGTAGGATGTTCTGTGATTTATATTATACAGGCATTTTCCTCTTGTGGATAGCGCCTGTTTGTTGTATCCTATAGTCAAAATGTTGCATGAGGAGGGCATTATGCTGTTCCAAAGCGAATTGTTCGTCTGCCAATCCGGCGAAGAAAAATGCGAGCCGCGCCATGCCTTCGGCCCCGCACAGCGAGACCATTATCTCATTCACTTTGTCACCGCTGGGGAAGGAACCTTTTACTGCGGCGAAGAGCGCTGGCCTGTGCGTGCGGGACAGGGCTTTCTGATTCTACCGGACGAAGTAACCTTCTACGAAGCCGATGAGCAGCATCCGTGGCATTACGCATGGGTGGGCTACCAAGGCCAGCAGGCCGGACAACTGACCCGGGAGGCGGGCTTGGATGCACAGCATCGTGTGTTCACGGCAAGTCAGCCCGAGGATACATGGCTCACCCTTGCACAGCTTCGGCTGGATGTGCAGGGCCTGCGGCTGGGACAGCAAGCGGCGGTCGGCGATCTGCTGCGCTTTCTGGCGCTGATCGCTTCACCGCAGGACAGCTCAAATGCTGTCAGCGCAGCGCGTGTCTATGTCAGCAAGGCACTGTGGTATTTGTCCGGCCGCTATGACCGGCCGATTTCCATTCAGGAGACCGCCGACTTTGTGGGCCTGAGCCGTTCCTACCTGTATCGTCTGATGGAAACAGAATGCGGCTGTTCCCCCAAGGACGCGCTGCTGCGCATCCGCATGTCGCAGGCCGCACGGCTCCTGACGACCACCGCCTTAACGCTGGAAGAGATTGCTCCCCGCGTTGGGCTGCAAAACGGCGCACAGCTCGGTGCGGCATTTCGCGGCCTGTACGGCATAACCCCGGGCAGTTACCGCCGTCAGCCTCGAAGCTTGCCGAATCCGCCGCCGATGCTTTAAGTTGGGCTTTTAGCCTATATTAGAGCAAGCAGAATCGCATCACAGGCACAGCCGCTCATATCCCTGACGGATAATGCCCGCCATCAGCTTGCGGCGCTCTGCAAGGAAATCAGGATAGTTAAAGGTTTCAAAATTCTCCGGCAGCGCATTTTCACGGCATGTGCGGCGATACGCTTCTTCGCCCAGCTTAGCACGGTACATCCCCACATATTCCATTGGCGGCTTATCGGAAATCTGGATGTTTGTTGCATAATCGATATAAGCATAGTTGGCGACCTGATTGCGATCCCGATTGTCCATATAGCCAAGCACTTCCAGATAGTGCTTGGGGAAAATGTGGTGGCGGTCAATAGTGTTCTTGGAGCCATTGGTGCCGGGAAAAAGAAATTTAGACAGTGGTGCCGTGCTGAACAGCATCGGTGTACCAAGCACATTCAGCGCCGCAATGTAGCCCAGCCATACCGGACTGGTTGTAGAAGAGGTCGCCAGATTCTTCGGCAGCGTCACATCGAAATAGTCATCCGTGAAGCGTGTAGAAATGTAGTTTTCCAAATATTGCACATATTCATCTGCGGTTTTTACCTTACGCAGATCAGCAAACATGCTCTCGACTCTGGAGTCTGTCATTTCAGAATAGAAGTAGGTGACCGTTGTCATATAAATCCACTTGATAATAACCTTATTCAAATCAGCCGTCTTAACCTTGTAGGCGTATTTTCCGATCAGATACATTACATAGCAATAAACGACTGCATTCGTTCCCGCAATGAAATCGCCTGTAATATACCCAGCCTGTGCAAACAAGTTCAAGTAGGCGTGCCAGTTGTTTAAATTCATTACTACATCAAGAGATTCCTTGAAAATCCTCAGGTTCTCCGCACGCGTCGCAGCTGTAACAGCGCCGGTCTTTAAGTCCTTGCCGCGCATCAGCTGATAGGCATACTTCAGCCGCGCACGACGGAAGCCATAACCCACCGCAGCGCGAATCAAGTGCGATGGCTCAACCTTCAAAATGTGATTATAGGCTGTTCCATTTGCCGGAATCCGCGATGCAGCACAAAATCGGTCAATTTGATCGTGAACGCTATTGTCAAAAACAGCCAGTAGCGTTTCGATAAAGTTTTGCTCATTCAGTTTTTGTCCACCGGAATTCACGCGCACAAAGATTTCAGAAACATCTTCTTCATCGGCTTGCGCACTAATACGCAGAGATGGCAGCGAATACTCCTTCAAATCCAGCAAGGCATTGATGCTGTCCTCGACGGTAATTTCTTCCTCTTCGCTCAAAAGCGCTAAGCCGTTTTTCTCTCGGGCATCATTGACAGTTTTAATGTATTGTCTGCGGAATCTGGCAACCGCATGTTCCTTATCCGCCGCGAAAACGTCGCTCACCGAGCTGATGTAGTCCGTACTGCGTTCATAGGCACGCGACCACACCTTGAATTCTCTGGTCAGCGGGTTGAACGCGATGGTAATGGTGTGATTGCCATAATTCTTGTCCTTGATGGGGATGCCTTCCATGACTGCCAACAGCGCAGTCAAACGCTGCTGCCCATCAATCACCAGATCATCCGGAGCCTGATAGGCCTTATCATTCTTGCCGATATGGCTAGTACGTTCATAATCCTCTGGAGATTCCCAGAGCATGATATAACCAATGGGAAATCCCTTCAGCATGGAATCAAGCAATTCCCGGACCTTGTTATCCTTCCAAACAAAGGGCCGCTGAAGATCCGGCAGACCGATCCTTCCGTTTTTCACGTCCTGAATCAAATCGCCAACCCTGCTGGGGATATTGGTGTAAAGCTCCTTGCCCATAGCTGTATTCCTCCATATTCGTCATGACGGGCTACGCTCTGACCGTGCTGACTGTATTCCGTATTTTTAATGATTATATCACGAGGAACTGCGCGGAACAAGTTTCGCTTTATGTGCCTTTTGCACGCCGCTCCTACCATCCCCACTTCTGCACAAAAAAACGCGGGGCCTTCCCCTCTCGAAGAAGCCCCCGCGTTTGCAGCTCTATGAAATTACTCTTCGTCCTCTTCCTCGGGCAGCTCGGCGTTATGGAAAACCTCCTGCACGTCGTCATACTCGTCGAAGAGATCCAGCATCTTCTGCACAGCCTCAAGGTTCTCGCCCTCGACCGCCACAGTGTTCTGCGGAATCATCTGCACCTCAGCGGTCAGGAAGCTGCTGATGCCCTGCTTTTCCAGCGCTTCGCGCACAGCGGTCAGGTCATTGGGCGCGGTGTAGATTTCGAACGCATCCTCATCCACCTTCACGTCCTCAGCGCCCGCCTCCAGCGCCATCATCATCATCTCGTCCTCGTCGCTGCCAGGCTCACGTTCCACGACCAGCACGCCCTTTTCGTCAAACATGAAGCTCACGGAGCCCGTGGTGCCCATGTTGCCGCCAAACTTGGCGAAGCAATGGCGAATATCGCTGGCGGTACGGTTGCGATTGTCGGTAATCGTCTCCACGATCACCGCCACGCCGCCGGGCGCATAGCCCTCGTAGGTGATCTGTTCGTAATCCACATTGCCCAGTTCGCCTGCCGCCTTCTTGATGGAGCGGGTAATATTATCATTGGGCATATTGTTAGCCTTCGCCTTGGCAATCACATCACGCAGCTTGCCATTGACTTCAGGATTGCTGCCGCCCTCGCGCACCGCAATCGCAATTTCACGGCCAATTTTCGTAAAAATCTTGCCGCGGGCAGCGTCAGCCTTGCCCTTTTTCGCTTGAATGTTATGCCACTTGGAATGACCGGACATCGTATCCCTCCCACGGTTCAACATACAGTAATGATAGCAACGTCAAATTATATCATTTCTCCGAGTATTACGTCAAGTACCAAAAGAGAGGCAGCGGAGATTTCATTATCTTTTTTCTTTCAAGAGATAGATGGACTCCTCCGAACGCAAAAACTTCCCTGCCTCGCTATACAGGAAACCGCCGCCCTCATGTGGAAATGTACAGCGTTGGAAACGCCTTGCTTAATTCACACAGAAAGAGGGATTTCTTCCGTGAACGTTGTATTGCTGGAATCGCTGGCGGTAAGCCACGAATTGCTGAATACACTCTTTGCGCCGCTGAAGGCGCAGGGGCACACCCTGACCTGCTATGAACGAACAACGGATAAGGATACGCTCATTCGTGAAGCGCAGGATGCGGACGTGCTCATGATCGCCAATATGCCGCTGAGTGGCCGGGTTATCCGTGCGTGCAAACACTTGCAGTTCATCGACGTGGCCTTCACCGGCGTGGATCATGTGGATTTGGATGCGGCACGGGAGATGGGCGTTGCCGTCAGCAACGCCGCCGGTTATTCGGAGCAGAGCGTCGCAGAGCTGGTCGTGGGGCAGATGATCCATCTGCTGCGGAACGTTCCTGCCGTAGAGAATCGCTGCCGAAACGGCGGTACAAAAGACGGGCTGGTCGGCAATGAGCTGGGCAGCAGCGTCGTGGGTATCGTCGGCGTGGGTGCCATCGGCAGCCGGGTAGCGACGCTGTGCCGCGCTTTTGGCAGCACAGTGATCGGCTATGTTCCCCACCCGTCGGAACGCAACCGTACGCTGCTGACCTATGTTTCGCTGGAGGAGCTGCTGCAGCGGGCCGACATCGTGACGCTGCATTGCCCGCTGACGCCCGAAACGCGTGGCCTGATCGGCCGGGAACAGCTGGCGCTGATGAAGCCCTCCGCTTATCTTATCAACATGGCCCGCGGTCCCGTGGTGGACGCGCAGGCCGTTGCCGACGCGCTGAATCAGGGCAAAATTGCCGGCGCAGCCATCGACGTATTTGAGAAGGAGCCGCCGCTGAACGCGGACGAACCCCTGCTGCGCGCGAAAAACTGTCTGCTCACGCCGCATATCGCCTTCGCCAGCCATCAGTCCATGGAGCGCCGGGCGCGAATCGTCTTTGACTCGCTTCAGCAATGGATGAACGGTCATCAGGTGAATAAGATTCTGTAATAGGATCACTTCATGTCCCATGCTGCACGCATGGGACTGTTTTTTCAAGTGGCAGTATGATTTACTTAACTCACTAAATGATGGATAAGGGTCGAGCAAATGGCCATCACAATGCTTGCAGCGCTCATGCTGGCGTATTTCCTGCTCTTATACGGCGCAGTCGCTTTCATTCAGGATAAGCACTTTTGCAGCTCTGCACCCAAGGAAAACCTCGCCGCAATCCCAGATAAGAAGGAACGCTTCTGCGGTGCGCACGCGATCGGCTGAGGCATCGTGACCATCGCGCTGTTGTGCTTCGCCGGAGCCGCTGTCCTTGCCATCGGAGACGGCGTTTTAAAAGAACGCAATAAAAGTGGCCAGCGCTGTGAACGTAATGCGTTCATGGCGCTGGTCGCTTTTCTATCTAACACAATAAACAATAAGGATTCCGATAAAGAGGGACTTATCCTCAGTCAGCCTTTGGCTGACAGCTTCCTCTGCGGAAGGAGCCAAGGAAGATTTCGTGCCTGCGGGCACGAGGCCGTGGCTTTCCGATCGCCCCCGCCACCCCTTCGGACTGCTCACTTTGCAACTAGGCCGTACCCCAACGTTGGCAGGTCGCGGCGGCTCTGTCAGCCGCCGTGACCACGACCAAGCCTAT
>USCW01000034.1 GCA_900553315.1 uncultured Eubacteriales bacterium | reverse complement strand
GGGGCCTTTCTTCAGAAAGGCTCCCTCCCTCGCAGTTCTTTTCACTTTATTTTCACTTCGTATGGATGGATGCGGTACGTCCATAGGCTGTTGCTGGGTTCTTTCGTTTTGCTGACGGAGTAGAGCACCTGCAGGGGTGCGCCTGACTCGATCCAACCGTAGGGATCGGTCAGCAGACCGGCGTTGTGATTGCGGGGATAGCCGGTTTCGCCACGACCGATCAGCGCAAGCGTTTCCCATGCTTCGGAGGCATCGTCTAGGAAGAAATGCGGCATTTTCTCCGGGGAGAGCGACTGCGAATAGCGCATTACACGCAGATTGGACGAAATGAACGTGGGCTCGCCGGGCTCGTCTACGCCCTCAATATAGCAGGGCGCACCGTCCGCCACCAAGTACAGGCGGCCCTCGGTGGGGTCGTAGGCAAAATCAGCGTTCAGCAGCGTCGCGGGCTGCAAGTCCCGACCGATCACGCCGCGATTGGAGATCTCCCGCCGCCAGTTGTCGCCAATAGGCTGCGGGTCGTTCAGATCGCTGACATCCCACGTTTCACAGACTAAGCGCGTGCCGGTCAGGTCGCCGCGGGTGTAGATCAGCATAATCTGCCCCTTACGATCCAGACTGACCAGCGAGGCCTGTCCTACGCCCCATTGGAAAATATCGTAGTAGGCTTTTTGCGATAGATCACGCTCGAAGGCAACAAAGGGATTCAAATTGCTCACCCGCAGGAAGGGGCCCTCCGGGCGCTTCGCCACGGCAAGACCGATCTCATTGCCCTGATTGTTCCCGGTCTGACATCCCAGATAGACCATCAGGTAGTTGTAGGCTTCGCCGTCCAGCTTAAACTCGCCCTTGACCACGTCGGGATCGCAGACGTGGATCGCATCCCACGCGTCCCATTTCTTGCCGTTGGCCAGTACAATGGTTTCATCGGAATAATGCACGCCGTCGGTGGAGCTTCGGTAGCCAATGTGATCCGTGACCACGCGGCTGTCCACGTTAGTGCAGTAATACAGATGGGTTACGCCGTCCTCCACAAAGCCCGCAGGACAATAATTGTAAATTCCCTCCTGCGTCGGCTCAAAGAGCGGCTCGGCCTCGGCAGCGCCCAGCAGGAGCAGCAGCGTCAGCAGAAGCGCACAGAGCTTTTTCACCCTTACTGCGCCTCCTTCATCGCCGCTTGAACCTCCTCCGCCGCAGGAATGCTCCGGCCTGCGCCGGGGCGGCTGACCGTGATAGCCGATGCACAGGCCGCCGTTTTCAGCGCTTGCTGGATAGCCTCGCCTTGCAGCAGCGCATGGATAAAGTAGCCCGTGAAGGTGTCGCCCGCCGCCGTGGTATCCACCGTATGCGCCGACACAATGCTCTGATCCATGCGCTGAGTCGCATCGGCATAGACGGAACCGCGTTCGCCCAGCGTCAGCACCACATGGCACGCGGGATAACGCCGAAGCAGTTCGTCCAGCATCTCCTCCGGCTGAGTTTTGCCCGTGATGTCTGCGCCCTCGATCTCGTTGAGAATGAACCATTCCACCAGCTCCAGCGGCCACGTCAGCAGCTCCGGCGACATGGGCGAGGGATTCAGGATGATGTGCATTCCCTTCGCGTGGGCGGCGCAAATAATGCTGTCCACATGGCTGATCTCGTTTTGCAGCAGCAGATAATCCCCTGCGCCGAAATCCGCCAGTACCTCGTCGATCATCGCTTCCGTAATCATGCCGTTGGTGCCGCCGAACAGAATGATGCAGTTCTGCCCCTCCGTGTCCAGCTGGATCATGGCATGACCCGTGGGCGCGTCCAGCACGCAGAGGTGCTCCGTGTGTACGCCCAGCTCCTGCAAATAATCCCGCAGGAACAGACCGTCCTGACCGATTGCTCCCGCCAGATAGACCTCCTGCCCCGCCTTCGCCAGCGCAACGGCCTGATTAAAACCCTTGCCGCCCTCGCTTTTGTGATAGCTGTCGGAAGCGAGCGTCTCTCCGGGGCGAACCAGGTGCGGAAGCTGGTAGGTATGGTCGATGTTGAGCGACCCAAAATCCAACAGTTTCATGTTTTTGCTCCTTTCGTGCCGCCCTGCGCCTCAGCGGGAAATGTGCGCAAACAGGTCGCCCATCAGCGCGTCCCGGTTGATGTGGTAGACATAGCGGCACAGCGGACGGCGGGGATCCTGCGCATAATGATGGTCATATTCCGGGATGGGCGTGGGAATCAGCTTATCCAGCATGAAGCGGCGCCCATCGTTCAGCAGCCAGCCCACGGTGGTCACGTCCCAAATGACGCGGCTCCATACGCGGCCCTTGGCATACTCGTTGGCGGCCTCCACCGTGTGCTGCACAAGATAGTCGCACAGGTCGTTCTTGCCCTTGAGCCAATAGGTCAGCTCCGGCTCCGTGCTGGTAAAGGCGCTGACCACGCCCAGACAAGGCAGCATGACCAATGGCGCACCGGAAGCGAACACGACCCGAGCCGAGGCCACGTCCTGATGGATGTTGAACTCAATGTTATCGTGCCATTCCAGCGCGTTGCCGCCCAGCCAGACCACAACAATGTTGTCCGCGATCTCCGGCTTCATCAGCAGCGCGGAGGCCACATTGGTGATCGCGCCAATGGCCACCACATATAGAGGCTTTTCCGGGCTGTACCGCATGGCCAACTCGGTGAGATGCTTCGCCGCATCGGACGCAACGGGGGTCTGCTCATCGGGCAGATAACGATCTGAGCCGCGATACACCGGGCATTCCAGCTTGGAAAGCCGCAGCAGCTTCAAAATCTCCTGATAACTGCGCTCCATGCCGTCCGCAGGGCTGCTGGAACGGTTATTGAAGAACGGTGCGGCGTAAAGCGTCAGCACGTTCAGCTTTTCCGTCGCGTGCAGGGCGTAGGAAATGGCGAATTGATCGTCGATCTCATTATACGCGTCGGTGTCAAGAACCATATCCACCGGGCCCGTGGGGATTTCCAGATTCTTCAGGCGCTGTTCCATCGTAAGCATATTCATTCCTCCATCAGCTGTTTCTAAAATTTCAAAGGTGAACGGTCAACAGGGCTCCGCCCTGCCATGCGTCTGTTTCCGCCTGCAAGATCAGGCGTGCGGCCCCGGTCAGGGGCACATAATCGCAGGTATCCGGGTCGTATACCCGTGCAAAGGTTTCGGGAGGTAGCACCGCCTCATAGGCGCTGCCGTTCCAAGTTAAGGGATACTGCTTCATACTTCCGGGGGCGATGCGCAGACGCACCTGCGCGTTGGTCACCGACACACCTGCGGCGCTGATGCACTTTACCGTCACCCGCACATTGCCCGCCGCGTCCCGCTCCCAGCGGGGCAGCAGCGCCATGCTTTCCAGCAGCGCCTTCGCCATGGCGCAGCGCTTCTCCGGATGGTCGCCTGTTTTCAGGGAGGTGAAGTCATGCCGCAGGGGGCCGCAATCCGCGCCCATTTGCCGCCAGCGCTCGAACGCGTCCTCCGCATCGCAGAGCGTTTCCTCCCAAGCCTCGGGAAGCGGCGGCGCGAAGTAGAGCATTCTTGTTCCGTAGCCGGGGAGCGTGATCGGCATCTCCACCCGCCGGCCCGTCAGCATGTCGAAGGCCTGCGCCTCCGGCATCAGCCGCGTATCCGGCGCGAGGGAGAAGCACGCGTCCTCCGCACCGTTGTTGATGCAGACACAGCCCATGCCCGCCCGGTCGGTCAGCGCGTAGAAATTCGTTTTGCCGGGTGCGCCGTATACCGCAAAGGGCTTCAAAACGACCTGCGGCGCAAAGTCGGCGATCTCTGCCTTCAGCGCCGCATAGTCCACGGGGAAGACCTTGAAGCGGATGGAGTTGCATCCGTCCCGATACCCCGCAAGGAAGGACTCGCGGATCACCCGCGCCCGCTGTGCGGCGGGGACGTGGCTGATGCGGCAGTTGGGGTGCGCCAGCACTTGTTCCCGCCCTGGCTGTTCCACGGCGAAGTCGCCCCACACCAGCACCCGACCGCCCTCGTCCATATAAGCGGTCAGCCGTGTCAGCGTTTCCGCCGAAACCGTATCGTCGTTCACCAGCAGCAGAAGCGGCATTCGGCGGCTCAGTCCCGGCTCCACCAGCGCGTCCGTCATGATAGTTGCATTCGCGCCGTCTGCTAACATGTCCTGCATCAGCGCCGTCCAGCGCATGTCATAAGCGCGAAGCCATGTTTCGTCCGAAGCCAGAATGCCGACCTGCGGCTGCATTCGTCCCATGCCCATCATGAACGGCGCGGCTATGGTAATCTCATCGAACACCCGGCGGCATTCCGTTTCTGCCGGGGTGTCCTTGATGAACCACTCGCCGTCGTGCAGGTGCGAACGCCAATGGATGGGGAAGATGATCGGGATGCCCATGCCCACGTCCTCGTACACAAGGCGGCGCAGGGTCTGCGGGGTAAAGGAACGTCCGCCGCCCGCCATTCCCAGATCGGGGGTCTTATTGCCAAGCCTCGGCACGATCACCGGCGTACCGTAGGAGGTATTCAGGCAGGTGAGAATGACGTTGCGGCGCTCCGCGTCGTGGTCAATGAGGATATGGCCCATCTCGATGCCGTCCGCCGCCGCTGCCAGCGTATCGGGCTGCTGACCCAGCTTAGCCCGGTCGTTCCGCAGCATGGTGGAGCCGTGGGTGGGATAAAAGCACAGGTGGGTGTCATCCTCCTGCAAAATGGCCCGGAAATAATAGGCCGAGCGATCCGCCATGGCCTGCTCCCGATAATGCAGCCACAGCCGCCGGGCGGCGGAGCCCTCCACCAGCGTCTCCGCCTTTTCGGGGGGCGTTTCGCCGTGCAGACGGCACCATGCGGTAAAGTGCTTCCAAGAGGTCGGGCGGTAATCGCCGTGGCCCAGTCCGAAATATTCCGGCCACAGCATCTCCGCACCCATTCTATACGCCGCCACATAATGGCAGCCACGCAGCCTTGCAGCCATATAGGCCAGCTGCTTTGCGTTCAATTTCAACAACTGCGGATCGTCGATGGCAGGCATGGGGATGGCCGTGCCCCCCAGAATGTCGGGATCATGCAGCTCCAAATAGCTCCCGTCCACGTCCTGCATCAGCGCCTCCGGCAGGCGCTCCTTGTACTGGACAAAGCCGGGAAAGTAAACGTTGTTGTGCTCGCCGCCCACCATAATGGTGTGGCGCTTGCCGTGGATCGTGCTGTGAAAGCGTTCCAGATACGCCTTGGTTTTCTCCTCGTCTGTTTTCAGCTCGTAGCGGCGCTGCTCCTCGTTCCAGACGATGTCCGGCCCGAAGTGACCGTGCTGTGTGTTGCAATGCACCCGCTGCGCACAGCATTCAAAATCGGACTCGTTGTCAAAGACGCCCAGCTTTTCACCCGGACGGTGAAGCTTATCGAAATAACCGATGTTCATTTCCTGCCGCAGCATCTGTTTTCACCCCGCACGCAATGTTTGTTGTGGCGCTTGAAAAAGGTGTCTTTCGAAGCGTGCGCCGAGACCCGGAGGGGTCCCGGCGCACGCGGTTAAGGAATCATGCTTTGCTTACTCGGCCTTGGCGGCATACGGCGGGAAGAAGAACTTCACACCCAGCTGCGCCTTACCGGCCTGCAGGCAGTCGTTCTGATAGGCGTTGATGAGATCCAGATTCGCCATGGTGGGACGGGTCGTCTGAATCTCGGCATACTTGGCCTCGAAGTCCTCGGCGGTGGCGGCGGTCAGCAGCTGCGCCTCAGCGATGGTCATGTAGCTCTTCAGCTTGTTCTGCTCCTCGGACACGGGCAGCGCACGCTCGTCCGCAGGGTCACGCACATACTGAGCCGCACGGTGAGAATAGATGCTCATGGGCTCCTTGATGTAGGTATCCGTGGTGTGGTAGGTCTTCAGATCGTTGGGATTGTCCAGATCCAGCTTGGGCTCAAACTGCATCAGGAACGCCCAGTTGGCATACAGGTCGAAGGCATTGATGCCATAGCGCTTTCTCAGGGTAGGATCGTCGTTGGTCGCCTGCTTCCAGCTGTCCAGAATGGAGATGGTGCCGTCGTCTTCCCACTGCCACTGCTCGCCTTCCCAGCCCTTGTTCATCTGGATCGCGCCCTCGCGGGACAGCAGCCAGTTGACCATCTTGATGGTCTGCTCGGGAGCCTTGTTGGAGGAGGTGATGGCCGTCTGCAGGTAGCCCCAGCCGGAGATGTCGGTCAGGGTAGGATCGTCGCCGTTGGCGTTGCGCACCACCACGGGCACATAGTAGGCGTTGGGATCGGCTTCATACAGGGTAGCAAACTGGCTGGCGAAGTCCTGCGGCGCAGCGACCAGCGCGAACACGCGGCCGCTGGCGATCTTTTCACGAACCTGGTCGCGGGTATCGGAGTAGTTGGCTTCCAAGATCAGACCGCGGCGATAGGCTTCGTTCAGGAACGCATAGGTTTCCTTGTTCGCGCCGGAGGTCCAAGTGTCGTAATACTGACCGTCCTCAGTCTCCCAAGGCATGGCCAGATACTGACCCATGATGTCGGCGGCCTCGCTGCCGCCCTCGTACAGCTGCATACCGATGACGCTCAGGTCATTGTAGGCGCCGATTTCCTTCACGGCGCGCTCGCACATGTTCAGGAACTCGTCGGCCTTCACGTCTACCAGCTTGGTGGTGTCATAGCCCAGCTTTTCCAGCATGTCGGCGCGAACCACGATGCAGCGGTTGGGCACCAGACCCTTGCCCTCGGGCAGGTCGTCGGTGGAGTAGCCGTAGTTGGGATAGGCGTAGGTCTTGCCGTCGGACAGCGCGTACCACGCGATGACGTCGCTGCGGAAGTTCTTCCACTCGTCCTCGGTCAGGTAACTCGCCGCCAGATCGTTGTAGGAGGCCAGCAGACCGGCCTCGGCCATCTGCTTGAGCAGATTGGTGCGGTCGGTGTTCCACAGACCCTCGACCGTAATCAGGTCGGGATAGTCCTCGCCGGAGATCAGCGTGGCCAGCTGAGAGCCGGAGTTATCCGCCGCGACGACGAACTCCACCTCGATGCCGAAACGCTCGGTGATCTCAGCGGTCATCTTATCCAGACCCCAGCCTTCGGAATTGAAGACGAAGGAGGGAACGTCCACGAACCACGTGAGCTTCACGGGCTCTTCGGCCGCGAAAGCAGCGGGGACGGCCATGACGAGCATCATGATCGCCAACACCAGGGACAGAACCTTTTTCATACCGTTACCTCTTTTCTGCGGCAGCGCCGCAAATTTATTTAACCGCTTGCCTGCGGTTAAATGTCGCAGGGAAATCAGCCCTTCAGGGAGCCCAGCATAATGCCCTTGGTCAGGAACCGCTGAAGGAAGGGGTAGATGCACAGGATCGGGATGGTGCTGATGACGATGGTGGCGTAGCGCACCGTGGTCGCCGTCACGTTGGACTGCACCTCGCTGGGCAGACCGCCCATGTCTGCGGAGCTGACGAACTCCGCCGTCTTAATCATCTTGTACAGATACAGCTGCAGGGTTTGCAGCTCCCGGCTGGTGGTGTACACCATGCTGTCGAAGAAGGCGTTCCAATGACCCACGCCCACCCACAAAGCGATCGTCGCCAGCACCGGCGTGGACAGGGGCAGATACAGCTTATAGAAGACCTTGAACTCGCTTGCGCCGTCCATGGTGGCGGATTCGTGGATTTCCTCGGGAATGCTGCGGAAGTAGTTGGAGCAGATAATCATATTATATACGGAGTACAGTCCGGGAATGACATATACCCAGAAGGTATTGATCAGCTTCAGCTGCTTGAGCAGGATATAAAACGGGATCAGACCTCCGCCGAAGAACATGGTGAACATATTGAACCAATAAATGAACTTGCGGCAGGGGAGATCGCTGCGGCTCATGGCGTAGGCCACCATGGCGGTGAACAGCACATGGGTAATGGTGCAGATAAACGTGCGGGCGATGGTTACGCGGAAGCCGATCCACAGCCGGGAGTCCACCAGCGTCACCTGATAGTTTTGCAGCGACCATTCCCGCGGCCACAGATACACGCCGCCGCGCATGTAATCCGCGCCGTCGCTGAAGGAGCCGATCACCACATACCAGAAGGGATACACGCAGATGAGCGCAAAGAGAACCAGAACGCCGATCATCAGGTAGTCCCAGCCGTTGTTGCGATTCAGCCGGCTCTTGCCCTTTTTGAGCGGGGCGTTCATTGCCTTTGTCGTCATACCCTGTCAGCCTCCTTTCTCAGAACAGGCCGTTGCCTGTCAGCTTCTTGCTCAGCAGATTGCCGCCGCCCAGCAGCAGCACCGCCAGCACCGACCGGAACAGGCCGATAGCCGTAGTGTAGGAGAACCGCCGGGAGGAAATGCCCATCTTGTACACGAAGGTATCCAGCACCTCCGAGCGCACCAGATTCAGCGGGTTTTGCAGCATGTAGATTCGGTCGAAGCCCGAGCCCAGAATGCCGCTGATAGCCAGCAGGAGCAGCACCGTTACCGTGGGAGCGATGGAGGGCAGCGTCACCTTGAAGGCCGTCTGCCAACGGTTTGCGCCGTCGATACGCGCCGCCTCGTAAATGGCCTGATCCACGCCCGCGATCGCCGCCACGTAGACCACCGAGCCCCAGCCCGTGCCTTTAATGGCCGAGGAGATAATCACGATGGCGTAGAAATACTGGGATTCCGAAAGAAAGTTGATCGGTCTGCTGATGAGGTGCGCGTCCATCATCACGTTGTTGATGAGGCCGCCGTCCGAGGTCAGCAGGGCGGAAACGATGCCGCCGTACACCACCCAAGAAATAAAGTACGGAAAATAGGTGGTGGTTTGAATAACGCGCTTGAACTTCTCGTTGCGCAGCTCGTTGAGCATCAGCGCGAAGAAGATCGGAATGGGGAAGGTAATAACCAGTTCCAGCACGCCCAGCGACAGGGTGTTCCACATCACCGTCTTGAACTGCGCGTCCCGAATAAACTTCACAAAGTTCTCAAAGCCCACCCACGGCTTGGTCATCAAATCCTTCATGACGTTCATGGAATAGTCCAAATTCTTGAACGCCATGACAATGCCAATCATCGGGATGTAGGCAAAGATCGCCAGAAACACCACGCCCGCCATTGCCATCAGGAATATCTGCCAGTTAAAGCGCCGCCAGTTCGTCTTTTTCCGCTTGACCGGCCTGCTCACGGTTGTCATGCCTGTCCCTCCCGATTTAGTTCGTTCAAGTTTTAATTACTAAATTATTTTAGTTATTGTAAATCATCTGGTTGCCTACAAGTCAAATTATACATATATGCACGCGTAATGTCAACAGTTTTTCCTGGTTTGTTTTCAAATTTAGTAAACTAAATTTATTTTTCCACTAAATTCCAGTTATCGCGCCGCGACCGCCGCAGCTCGCGTCTTTTTTCACCGCAAGGCTTTTGCTTTGCTAAAATGTATGCTAAAATGAAGCGATATTTTCCCCGGAGGTGGATTCCTTGACTTTAGCGCAACTGGCGGCACGGCTGAACGTCTCCCCCGCCAGCGTTTCCATTGTGCGGCAGGGCCGTCCCGGCGTGAGCGACGCGACCCGGCGGCGCATTCAGTCCGCTTTGAAGGCCAACGGCTATTCCTATCTGCCCTATACGCCGGAGCAGTCCGCGTCCACAGGGAAGCCCGACGGCTCGCCACAGTATATTCGACTGCTGAAATATTATCGCAGCGCCCTATTGACGGACAAAAACGAAGGCTTTGTCGACGCCATCATCGACGCGATCGACGCGGTCGCCCGCACGCGCAATTACACGCTGGTATTCAGCAGCCTTTCCAGCGACGAGTTCGACCAGCGCCTCCCTGAGTTGGCAGCGGACAGCTGTATTGGTCTGCTGGTCATCGCCACGGAGATGGAATGCGAGGAAATCAAGAAGCTTCGCATCCTGCGCGTGCCTATCGTCGTGCTGGACTGCGACCATCCAGCGCTGCCCTTTTCCAGCGTGACCATGAACAACCGTGACCTTGCCTATGCCGCCGTGGCGCAGCTTCGGACGCTGGGCGAGGTGGGGTATCTCTGCTCGTCCATCCGCACCGGCAACTTTAAGGCCCGCGGGAACGGCTACCGGGAAGCGCTGCATGACTTCGGTCTGCCGGAGCGCGAGGAGCTTTGCTTTTCCGTGACTCCCGGTCTGAACGCCGCCTGTGAAGACATGAACAGGCTGCTGGATGCCGGACGGAAACTGCCCCCCGCGCTCTTTGCCGACAATGACGTGATCGCTATCGGCGCCATGCGCGCCATGCAGGCCCACGGCTATCAGTTGCCGCAGGACGTGAACATCATCGGCGTGGACAACACCATGCTGTCCCAGATCTGCATTCCCGCCCTGTCGTCCATTCAAATCTCCTGCGCCGCGCTGGGCGAACAGGCTATCCAGCTGCTGCTGGATCAAATTGCCGATCCCTCCGGCGAGCAGCTGCATATCCACATCGGCTCCCGGTTCATTGCGCGGGAGTCCACCGCAGGGCTGAACAGGAGCGCGGAGGCGTAAGCACAGCAGAAGCTTCTATTCAATATCGGGAGGCGCTTCGTTGGAAGCCGTCTCCCCTCTTTTGCGCTTGCTGGACAGGGCGCATGTTCTCCTGTATACTGGAAGAACTGGAGGGATACGAAGGATGAAGGGCTTGAAAAAATTAGGGCGCGAGGATCGCGTGCTGCTGGGAAGCATTTTCACGCTGGCGTGGCCGGCCATGCTGGAGCAGGCGCTGCAAACCGTCGTGCAGTATGCGGACTCGGCCATGGTGGGCCAATTAGGGGCACAGTCCACGGCGGCGGTGGGTATTACCACACCGGTGAGCTGGCTGGTGAACGCCCCCATGTTTGCCATGGGCGTAGGCTTTTTAGCGTGCATTTCCCGTGCGCTGGGTGCGAAGGATGAAAAGACTGCCCGCACCGCGGCGGGGCAGACCATTTTCGCGGTGCTGATTCTGGGCATTGGTATTGGTCTTCTGACCGTCGGCCTGAGCCCCTTTATTCCCGGCTGGCTCAACGCGGCGCCGGAGATTCAAGCGACCGCGTCGCGGTATTTTGCGATTGTCTGTCTGCCCATGATATTCCGTGCGGCAAGCGCGCTGTTTTCCTCCGCCCTGCGTGCGGCAGGCAACACGCGCACGCCTATGCTGGTAAACGCCGCCATGAACGCCATCAATCTGGTGCTGAACTTCTTCCTGATCTTCGACAGTTGCACGCTGACGCTTTTCGGTCGTGAGCTGCTGATCCCCCGTGCGGGCTTAGGCGTGGAGGGTGCGGCGATTGCTTCGGCGATCTCCTATGTATTCAGCGGCTTGATGATGTTTCGTGCGCTTTGGCGGAGTCCGCTTTTGACCCCGAAGGGGATGCGCTTGCGCTGGAACAAGGAGGTCATGGGACAATGTGCGCGGATCGGCGTGCCCGTGGTGTTCACGCGGATCGGCGTATGTCTCGGTCATGTGGTCTTTCTGTCGCAGGTGTCCTCGCTGGGCACGACGGCGCTGGCGGCGCATTCGCTGGCGCTGACCACGGAGGAGGCTGTATATCTGCCCGGTTACGGTATGCAGGCCGCAGCCTCGACGCTGGCGGGCAATGCGGTGGGTGAGCGCAACGAGCGAAAGCTGATGCGCGTTTCCATGCTGATCTTGATTTCAGCGGCGCTGCTGATGGCGCTGACAGGCGGGATACTCTTCCTCTTCCCAAGTTTGATGCTTTCGATCTTTACGCCGGATCAGCAGGTCATCGCCATGGGCGCGACGGTCTTGCGGATCATTGCGGTAACGGAACCCATTTATGCCTGTGGCATTATTTGGGAGGGCGTATTCAACGGCGTTGGCGACACCAAGGCTCCGTTCATCATTTCGATGTTCACGACTTGGTGCGTCCGCATTCTGCTGACCGCCATCTGTGTTCACGTGCTGCACCTCGGTCTCACCGCGGTCTGGTGCTGCATGGCGCTGGACAACGTGACCCGCGCCCTCCTCCTAGGTCTCCGCTTCTTCCGCGGTAACTGGAAAAAAGGATTATTTTAAGAGTAATGCGAGGGAGGGGGCCTTTCTGCAGAAAGGCC
>USCW01000033.1 GCA_900553315.1 uncultured Eubacteriales bacterium | reverse complement strand
CCCTCCGCCCGCCTACGGCGGGCACCTCCCCTTTCAGGGGAGGCTTTGCAGGGAGCTCCACCAAGAGAAAAGGCTCCTTCCGCAGAAGGAGCTGTCAGAGGTTCTCCCTCAAGTTTTCCTCCTTCCCCTTTCTTGCAAGCTTCCGCCCCCGAAGATGCAAATCGGTTTGTATTTTTAATGATTTCTGTATCCAAGACAAACCCGAACGATATAAGAAAGAAACAAAGAAGCATGTGGGAAACGGGCGAAAAATAGGCGATTTCTGGCGAAAAAGGCATCAAAAAGTAACCCTTTTTCTGTGAATATCGCGTGAATAAGCATTGACAGGGACGTGAAAATTGCATATAATGGAGAAAGTCAACGCATTGCATTTCCTGTGTTGCGGTTTGGCAAATTGTTAGAGGAGGAAACTGCTATGAAGAGAATCGTTTCCATCGCGGCTGCTCTCGCGCTGGGACTGACCTGCGTGACCGCGTCTGCGGAAGGCTTCACGCCCGCCAGCTCCTATGATGAGGGTGAGCGCACCTTCAACGGCGGCAAGATCACCATGGAAGCTGCGCCTGCGGGCGGCGGCGAAGTGACCACCGACGTGTACGCTGGCGAAGCCGGCAAGGACTACACCGATGAAAAGGTGTACACCTACCGCGTGGCTATCGGCGGCACGCCGGATATGAAGTGGAGCCCCCACACCTGGGAGACCAACGAAGATAACCAGATCGTGTCTTACGTGACCGACGGCTTCTACGCTTTCCGCCTGAACAGCGACAAGACCGGCTACTCCGTGCAGACCGCCATGGCTTCCGAGTTCCCCGTGGACGTGACTGCCGACTATGTCGGCAAGTACGGCGTGAAGGAAGGCGAGTCCGCCAAGGCTTGGCGTATTGCGCTGAACCCCGACGCTCGCTTCGACCAGAAGGATGAGAACGGCGAGTACGCGAAGATCACCGCCGACGACTACATCTATTCGATGCAGCAGATGCTGAACCCCAAGATGCTGAACCGCCGCGCTGACAGCTACTACGCCGGCGACTTCATCATCCACAACGCGAAGCAGTATCTGTACGCCGGCAAGACCACCTATGACGCGCTGACGGTCAGCGCTGACGAGGCGGTTGCTGCGGGCGAGACGGTGTACGTGGATATGTGGGGTCTGTGGGGTCTGGAAGGCGCGACCACCGATGACGGCGCGGCCTGCCCCCAGTATGTGGCTATCGATGATGACACCATGTACCGCGACGCGGCTGTAGAGGATGCTACCGCAGAGGAAGCCTACGTCTCCGGTAAGTATCTGTACGAAAACTATCTGGCAGCCGGTCAGGCCTATGAGTCTCAGCAGGGCACCTATCTGTTCACCAAGACCACCAACGGCGACACCTCTTGGGACGAGGTGGGTCTGGTGAAGGTCGATGATTATACCATCGATGTGATCCTGGACAAGCCCGTCTCTGAGCCGGCTTTCTACATGCCCTACAACCTGTCCAGCAACTGGCTGGTGTACAAGCCCATGTACGAGAGCTGCAAGCGCTTCTTCGACGCGGATGGCAAGGAAGTCGCCACCGAGGAAGAGGCTGCGACCGTGACCACCAACTACTGCACCAGCGTTGAGACCAGCGTGAGCTACGGCCCGTACTCCCTGACCTACTTCGAGCTGGACAAGCAGTACACCATGAGCCGCAACGAGAGCTGGTACGGCTATCACGACGGCAAGCATCTGGGCATGTATCAGACCGACGTCATCTCCTCCGAGGTGATCGCTGAGCACGCCACCGAGCTGCTGGCCTTCGAGTCCGGCGAGATCGACGAGGTGGCTCTGGCTTCCGCCGACATGGAGAAGTACGCTTCCTCCGCTTACATCAAGTATGAGCCCCAGACCTATACCACCAAGGTGACCTTCAACACCGACTATGCGAAGCTGCTGTCCCATGACACCAACAGCCAGCTGCTGGCGGTGAAGGAGTTCCGTGAGGCCTTCGCGCTGTCTCTGGACCGCAACCACTTCGCTACCGCTTACACCGCGGCTGGCACCGCCGGCTTCGGTCTGCTGAACTACATGTATGTGTACGATCCCTTCACCGGCGCTGCTTATCGTAACACCGACGCGGCTAAGGCTGCTCTGTGCGACATCTACGGCACCACCTACGGCGAGGGCGGTCAGTATGACACGCTGGACGAGGCCTACGAGGCCATCACCGGCTATGACATGGCCAAGGCGCAGGAGCTGATGCAGACTGCCTATGACAAGGCTGTGGCTGCCGGCATCTACGACGGCGAGTCCGAGGTCAAGATCGACTTCCGCGTCTATCAGAACGACACCGTGTATGTGCAGATGTTCAACTACTTCGATGGTCAGCTGAAGGAAGCCTGCAAGGGCACCAGCTTCGAGGGCAAGGTTTCCATGACCATGACCGTTGACGCTGACTATTACAACACCATGAATTCCGGCAACGCGGACGCTATCTTCACCACCTGGGGCGGCGCGGCCATGGGTCCCTTCGGCGTGCTGGGCAACTGCTACACCGACGCGAGCGACGGCTCCGGCAACCAGAATGAGTATGGCTTCGACACCAGCAAGATCGCCGTGACCTTCAACATGAACGATGAAGACGTCACCGCGTCCCTGCAGGATTGGGCTAACTGGGCTAACAGCCAGGACGTGGAAGACATCACTTCCAAGGTCGGCAACTACAATGATTACAGCTACGCGACCCGCAGCGCGATCTTCGCCGGTCTGGAAGAGTGCTACCTGTCCTACTACGTCACCACGCCTATGTACTATCGCAACGTGGCCAGCCTGACCTCTCAGAAGATGAACGTGGCCACCACCGATTATGTGCAGCTGGTTGCCTTCGGCGGCGTGGAGTACATCACCTACAACTATGACGACGCGGCGTGGGCTGACTACATCGCCAACAACACGCTGGTGTACTAATAGCTTGTAATAACTGCACGAAAACCGCTGAAAATGCGGAACGGGCACGGGGCTTTGCCCCCGTGCCCGTCGTGTGGTTATAATGGTACGTTGCACATTGGATACAATCGACCTGAAAGCAAGGGCCGAAGACCTGTCAGCCGCGAAGCCTCGCGGCATTTGTGCGGGCCCTGCAGGTAGGCCGGGCGGATGACAAGCGCAGCTGCGCCGGAAATCTGCATGGCAAATAAAGTATAGAATGCTGCCGGGGGGAAAACGGATGACAAAATACGTAATCAAGCGTGTCCTGCTCATGTTCTTAACCCTGTTTTTGATCATGACGATATGCTTTGTGCTCATTAAACTGCTGCCGCTGCCCGCCATCAAGGAAATGGGCCGCGACGTTCAGCTGGTGCTGGCCAGACGTGAAAAGATGGGCTACGATAAACCCATCATGGTGCAATACTACCTCTTTTTGAAGAATTTGCTGACCGGCTGGGACTGGGGCGTTGGCGAGCAGATGTACACGGGCCGTGACGTGTGGACAGTCATGATGCAGAAGCTGCCCTACACCGTGCTGGTCAACCTCTATTCCATTTTGATGGCAATCCCGTTGGGACTTGGCTTCGGAATTTATGCTGCGCTGAGAAAGAACAAGTGGCAGGACCACGTGATCTCCACGATGGTCATGGTGTTCATCTCGGTGCCCAGCTATGTATATGCGTTCATTGTGCAGTATCTGTTCTGCTTCAAGCTGGGCTGGTTCCCGCTGACGCTGGAATCGCTGGACAGCGCGTCGCTGTTCAGCTGGCCCATGTTCCGCTCCATGATGCCCGCGATCATGTCGCTGGGCTTCGGCGTGGTGGCGGGACTGACCCGTTACACCCGCGCGGAGCTGAGCGAGGTGCTGACCGGCGACTACATGCTGCTGGCCCGCACCAAGGGCTTGACCAAGGGTCAGGCTATTTCCCGCCATGCGCTGCGCAACGCCATGGTGGTTATCCTGCCCATGATTATCGGTGAGTTCATCGGCATTCTGGGCGGCTCGCTGATTATTGAAAAAATCTTCGGCATCCCCGGCGTGGGCAGTCTGTTGGTCAACGCCATTACCCTGCGCGACTACAACTTCTTCATGGCGCTGATCGTGTTCTACACCTTCATCGGGCTCGCGTCCGGTATCCTGATTGATATTAGCTACGGCTTTATTGATCCGAGAATCAGAATGGGGTCGAAGAAATGATGGACGAAAAGAAGCTGCGGGACATTCCCGCTGAAAAATTCCAATTTGCCCAGAAGGGCGCAAAGCTCTATGACGCCAAGCTGGAAACGAAGCCCATCGGTTACTTCAAGGACGCGTGGATCCGCTTCCGCAGGAACAAGAGCGCCGTTGTGGCGTTTATCCTGATCCTGTCGCTGATGCTGTTCTCGCTGATCGTGCCCTTCGTGTCCCAGATGGACGTGAACTTCCGCGACGGCTATTACAAGACCGTGCTGCCCAAGATGCCGGGGCTTTCCAAGCTGGGCGTCTGGGACGGCTGCTCCACCCAGAAGGTGCCCCAGAGCGGCTATGACTACCTGCGCTCCATCAGCGTGGAGACGGGTCGTCCGGTCATCATTCAGGAAAAGAATAGTTATCAGGACGCCAAGGGCCTGCAATATTACGACCTGAAGGTGGACAGCTACACCAAGGTCGGCTACGTCTTCATGAACCTGAGCGAAAGCGACTATCAGAAGCTGATGCAGTATCAGGATGAGACGGGCATTCAGGTCATTTATCCCCTTCAGCAGACGCATCAGACCGACTACGTGATGGCTAACGGCGGCGCGAATTTCTGGTACAAGCTGAAGAATGAGAACAAGACCTCCGACGGCGCGGCGCTGCTGGACGAGGCCGGGAACTTTATTCCGAACTACATGACCAGCGACAACAAGGAAAAGGCCGGGTACACCAGTCTGCGCATTGCGGGCGACAACGGCGGCGCGGATGGCAACACTTGGTATGTCTACGCCCAGAAGAACCAGTCCGGCTATAAGGTGCGTCTGGATTACTATGAGTATTTCCAGTACATGAACGGCTTTGAGCCCATGTTCATCTTCGGCACCAACATGTATGGTCAGGACATCTTCGCGTGCCTTGCGGCCGGCGGACGGCTGAGCTTCCTGCTGGCCTTCGGCGTGAGCTTCATCAACCTGCTGATCGGTGCGGTGTACGGCTCCATTGAGGGCTACTACGGCGGCACCATCGACATCATTATGGAGCGCATCTCCGACGTGCTGGGCTCCGTGCCCTTCATCGTCGTGGCGACGCTGTTCCAGCTGCACTTGGCGGAGAAGGCGGGGCCGCTGCTCTCGCTGCTGTTCGCCTTCGTGCTGACGGGCTGGATCGGCATCGCGGCCCGCGTGCGTATGCAGTTCTACCGCTTCAAGGGTCAGGAATATGTGCTGGCGGCCCGGACGCTGGGCGCGAATGACCGTCGGTTGATCTTCAAGCATATTTTCCCCAACGCCTTGGGCACCATCATCACCAGCTCCGTGCTGGCGATCCCGAATGTGATCTTCTCCGAGTCCATGCTGAGCTATCTGGGCATTATCAATTTGGAAACCTCTTCCATGACCAGTATCGGCACCATGCTGTCCAACGGTCAGGGCTATCTGAGCACCTTCCCGCACATTATTCTGTTCCCGGCGCTGTTCATCTCCATCTTGGAGATTTCGTTCAACCTGTTCGGCAACGGTCTGCGGGATGCGTTTAATCCTTCGTTGAGAGGAGCGGATGAATAATGGCAAAGCTGGAAGTCAAGCACCTTACAATTTCATTCCGCACCAACAACGGCGCGGTGCGTGCTGTGCGGGATGTGTCCTTTGAACTCAATGAAGGCGAAACGCTGGCCATCGCGGGCGAGAGCGGTTCCGGCAAGTCCGTGACCACCCGTGCGGTGATGGGCATTCTGGCGGGCAACGCCATGGTGGATAACGGCGAGATCATTTATGACGGCCGTGACCTTTTGAAGATCCCCGAGGAAGAATTCCACACCCTGCGCGGTCACAAGCTGTCCATGGTGTTCCAAGACCCGCTGTCCGCGCTGAACCCCATCATGAAGATCGGCAAGCAGCTGACCGAGGCCATGATGCTCAACAATAAGGAGCGCCGCGCCGACGGCAAGCGCCGGTTCAACGCCATGCTGAGCGAGCTGGAAAAGAACATCGTTGCGGCCCGTATGGCAGCCGGCGAGGGCGAAGGCGTAAAGGCTGAGGTTCAGGCTAAGTGCAAGGAATTCGACAGCTTCGCCTCCATTGGCGTGAAGCTGGATAATGCCTATAAGAACGCGCAGGAGCGCATGTTCGAGGCGGAAGACGCTATTGATGAAACGAACATGGCGCTGCTGAAGAAGGATCGCAAGGCGGTGCGTGAGATCAACGCCCGTCTGCTGAGCGCTTGCAAGGGCGTGTACGATCCTTACCTGATTCCTGCGGATGACGCGGCCTTCGCCCGGAAGCTGGCGGAGGTGGAAAAACTCGGCAAGAGCTTTGAGATGCGTCAGGAGACGGAATACCGTGCGGTGCTGGACGCGCTGAAGGAGCAGATGCAGCAGGCGCAGCAGCGCGGCGAGCCGAACTTCTTCTGCATCGGCTACATGACCAGCCGCGGCGGCAGCGCCGATCCCAAGCGGGAGAGCATTGCGGACATCAATGCACGCGCCCGCAAAGCTCTTGATTATGGCTTCATGCTGGCGTTTCTTGCGGACATCCAGAAGGCGCTGCGCTATTCTAAGGCACAGGCCAACAAGGCCAAGGAGCGCGCCATCAGCGTATTGCAGCAGGAGCTGCCCGTGTTCCAGAGCAAGGAGCTGGATGAGGGCAAGTGCAAGGCTGCGGCGAATCGCGCAGCGGCGGCGGTGGAAAAGGCCATCGACCATCTGGCCTTGGATAAGGACAGCCAGTCCTATGTGTTCAAGTCCAGTATGCTGGCGAACATCGACCGCTACTTTATGGGCCTGAAGCATAACCCCAAGGAGGAGCGCCGCTTCCAGCGGGAGACCGTGAAGCACGATAAGCTGAAGGCGCAGGGCAAGACGGTGGCCTCCGTGGTGCCGATGAATCTGGTGGACTGCGACCGTGCGCATCAGAACCTCATCAGCGCCATGACCAACCTGATGGAGCACTTCCGTCAGCAGATCGCGGCGCAGAACAGCGAGAACGATGCGGAGCAGGCCGTGGCGCTGGTGGATTATTTGAAGGATCGCGCCTCCGAGTATGCGTATCATCTGTCCAAGGGCATGGCCAAGCACCGTGCCATCGAGCTGATGAAGGAAGTGGGTATCCCGGAGCCGCACAAGCGCTTTAACCAGTATCCCTTCGAGTTCTCCGGCGGTATGCGGCAGCGTATCGTGATCGCTATCGCGCTGTCCGCGAACCCGGACATCCTGATCTGCGATGAGCCCACCACGGCGCTGGACGTGACGATCCAGGCGCAGATTCTGGAGCTGATCAACCGGCTGAAGAAGGAGCGCAAGCTGTCCGTTATCTTCATTACCCACGACTTGGGCGTGGTGGCCAACATGGCCGACCGCATTGCGATCATGTATGCGGGCAAGGTGGTGGAGTACGGTACGGCGGACGATGTGTTCTATGATCCCCGTCACCCCTATACGTGGGCGCTGCTGGCCTCCATGCCCGACTTGGAGACCAAGGAAAAGCTGGACGCAATTCCCGGCACGCCGCCGAACATGATTATTCCGCCCAAAGGCGACGCCTTTGCGCCCCGGAATCACTATGCGATGCAAATCGACTACGAGGAGCAGCCGCCCATGTTCGAAATCAGCCCGACGCATAGTGCCGCGACGTGGCTGCTGCATCCCAACGCACCCAAGGTGGAGCCTCCGGCGATTGTGCGTGAGCGGATCGAGCGCATGAAGCGCAGGCAAATGACGCAGTCCACGGAAGGGGGAGCCGAGGCATGAAAACCATCAAGAGAATTTCCGGCGTCCTTCATGTAGTGGGCGTTGTGCTGCTGTGCTTTGCGCTGGTAGCCTCCATCTATGCCGCCGCCAACAACGGTACGGTGTGGAGCAGCATGCGGGGCAAGCTGGCGGAGTCTGGCGTTGAGACGAATTTCCTGACCAAGATCAAGTTTGACAATCGTCTGTACAGCGCCCTGAGCGCGGCGCTGGCGGACAAGGACAGCGCGACCACAGCTCGGGCGGCGAAGCTGGAGAAGTACTTTGCGGACTTCGCCAGCGACGCGGAAGCGAACCGCGAGACGGTGCTGACCAACGAGCGTGAGGAGCTGCTGAGCTACTTCGAGAACGAGTTCGACTATGCGGCATTCCTCGAACGCTATAACAAGCTGGAAAATGGCGATGGCGCGCAGGAGCAGCGCGAAATCTTTGAATATCTGGATTCGCTGACGGTGGTGCTCAAAAAGGGTAAGCTGAACGTGAAGCCCGCCTCCTGCGCACCGTGGTTCTCGGATTACTATGGAACCTTCGCGGAGGAGCACGGCGAGGAAGCCGGAACGTATCTGGAATTCCTGACCACCGTGCGCAGCATGATCGAGACTTATGTGGCGGACGGCAACAAGCTGAGCGCCGCGAAGGATTACATGACCTCCGGCTTCACCTATGAGGCCTATGTGGAAGAGCTGGCCAAGACCCGCGCCGCTGAGAAGCAGGAGAGCGTGGGCAACGCTCTCGACGATATGGGCGCATGGGCTCAGGCGAAGACCGACGGCGAAAGCATCGACGTTCGTGAACCGCTGGAAAGCACTTTCCAGAAGCTGAAGGAAAAGTACAGCGACGTGGAGCTGGACGACTGGAACGTGTTCCTTGTCAGCATGAAGGAATTGCTGGCGGGCGACGCGGCGAAGGATTTCGACGGCAGCTTCAGCATGCTGGCGGATGAAATGCGCACGCAGATCACCGCCCGGAGCGCCAATGCTTTCGGCCCGTACCTGACGAGCTTCTGCCGTGAACTTGTGACCATTGCGGACGCAAGCGGCGCCATCGGCATGGTGGGCTTCCTGTGGGGCGTAGTGGCGCAGTTTGTGTGGCTGTGGGTCGCGGGAATCGTGCTGCTGGTGCTGGCGAAGGTGCTGACCATCGTGCTGACCAAGCGACTGCTGAAGCAGCGCGAGAAGGCCGGTATTCAGGAGGATCCCGACGTGCTGCTGCGCGTCTCCCACCTGAAGCAGTATTTCCGCAGCGGCGACTATGTGAACAAGGCCGTGGATGACGTGAGCTTCTACGTGAAGCGCGGCGAGGTCTTCGGTCTGGTGGGCGAGAGCGGATGCGGCAAGACCACCACGGGGCGCACCATCATCAATCTGTATGACCCCACCGAGGGCGACGTATACTTTGAAGGTCTGCGCGTGTCCTCCACGCAGAACGGTCTGCCCGTGCTGCTGTACCAGCTGCGCAAGGAGCATAAGGAGCAGCTGGCGAAGATGGACGAGCGGCTGAAGGAGGATGTGAAGCAGCATCCCGAGCAGCGTGCGAAGCTGACGGCGGAGAACAAGACGGAAAAGAAGCGCCTTGCCGCCGAACTGAAGAAGAAGATTTCTGCGGCCCGTGAGGCGGCGCTGGAATCCTCCGTGGAGAAGAGCAAGGCCAACGAGATCTATCGTGAAAAGCGCAAGGCGGACTTGACCGCAGCCTACGAGGCGGATAAGAAGAGCCTCTCCGGCAAGGCGGCTGAGGAGCGCAAGCAGCGCTACGAGACGGAAATGAAGGTTGTCGATAAGGACAACATCATGACCAAGATGCAGATGATCTTCCAAGACCCCATCGCGTCTATCAATCCCCGCATGACCGTGCGGGAGATCATCGCCGAGGGTCTGGAGATTCGCGGCGTGAAGGACAAGGAGTACATCGACAAAAAGGTGTACGAAATGCTGGAGCTGGTAGGTCTGGTGCCTGAGCACGCGGATCGTTATCCTCACGAGTTTTCCGGCGGTCAGCGTCAGCGTATCGGCATCGCCCGTGCGATTGTGATGCAGCCCGATCTGATTATTGCAGACGAGCCCATTTCCGCGCTGGACGTGTCCATTCAGGCGCAGGTCATCAACCTGCTGAACGATCTGCGGAACCGCATGGGTCTGACGATCATGTTCATTGCCCACAACCTGAGCGTGGTCAAGTATTTCTCCGACCGCATCGCCGTAATGTACTACGGCAAGATCGTGGAAATGACCACCTCGGACGAGCTGTTTGCGCACCCGCTGCATCCCTACACCAAGGCGCTGCTGTCGGCTATTCCGTATCCCGATCCCCACTACGAGAAGCAGCGCAAGCGTATCGAGTACAACCCGACGCTGGCGCACGACTACTCCGTGGACAAGCCCTCTCTGCGGGAGATTACCCCCGGACACTACATCCATTGCAACGATGCAGAGTTCAAGAAGTATCAGCAGGAGCTGGGCATCAAGTAAATTTCAGACAAAAAGCGCTGTGGCAGAAATCCCGCTGCTGCAGCGCTTTTTTTACGCTTGTTTTTGGCCAATTTTCGTGAAATTGCCAGGGTTTCTGACGCGATTCCCGGTCACAATAGCTCTGACAAAGCGAACAGGAGGTGAGCAACGCATGAATCAGAATCAGAATGCGTCCGGGATGGTGCCGGAGGCGCGGGGCGCGCTGGACAACATGAAGTTTGAGATTGCCCGGGAGCTGGGTATCAACTTCAAGCAAGGCTACAATGGTGATCTCAGCTCCCGGGACAATGGCTATGTGGGTGGCTACATGGTCAAGCGGCTGATCCAGCAGGCGGAGAACCAGCTGGCCGGGAAGGCGCAGTAAGCCACGCCCACAGGGCGCAACATGAAAGGGGTAGATCGGGATGTATAACAACAATAATAATCAGAATCAGGCGCAGAATCAGAACCAGAGCACCAACAAGGTGGAGGTGCCGGAGGCTCGTGCGGCGCTGGACAACATGAAGTATGAGATCGCCGGTGAGCTGGGCATCAACCTGAAGCAGGGTTACAACGGCGACCTGCCCTCCCGCCAGGCGGGCAGCATCGGTGGATATATGGTGAAGCGCCTCATCGAGCAGGCCGAGCGCCAGATGGCTGGCAAGTAACCTCGCCCCCTTGCGTGCAGAAGGAAGCTGTTTCGGCTTCCTTCTGCTTTTTGCTGTGCAAAAGTCAGCATTGCTGACGGCCTTTACCGGCGATTGACACATTTTTTCAGCGCTCTACTCCCGAATTAGTGGAAACGTAATTTAAAAGGGATCAGAAACCGGCAGTTCCAGTTTACCAGCAACCAGGTAGATCATGGCAGCGAAACCCTCAAAGGTGTTATATCCTCTGGCCTTCCTCTTCGCCGCCTGGATCATGGAGTTTATTCCTTCGCAGACCGCATTGGTTAGGCGCTCATGAAAGTAATGCAGGATTTCCCGTTCGTGGTTCATGAGCGTTTCCGCTGCATCCCTCATAGGTGTAAGCCGGCTGCGTCTCATCCATGAATACAGCTGCTTGAACCGTTTGGCTGCCTCCCTGTCATCCTTGGAGGCATAGAACAGGTCCAAAGCATGGACAATCCGGAAGGCGCGCCCGGTCTTCGGATAAGCCTTGGAGAGGGCTGCCAGCTTGGTCAACTGTTCGCTGTTCATTCTGCTTTGCGGCGTCATGAGGAAATGCCGGTTCAAGAATAAATCCTTCTTGTTGTTGGTTTCCTTCTGTTCCTGCTTCCTGACTTTGTCCAGCGCATCAGTCAGAACCTTCTTCACATGGAACTTGTCAATGATCTGTTCCGCATCGGGGAAGTTTTCCCTGACACCGGGCAAGTAGCTCTTGGACATATCGCTGGTAACAGCAGCAATGTTGGAAGCCTTTCCACCATGCCGTTCAAGCTTCTTCCGCATGGCGGTTACTGCTTCCTTCTTGCGGCCGTCCTGGACGTCGAAGACGCGGCGCTTCATCGCATCAATGGTGACGGTCACATAATCATGACCACGCTTACGGGATGTTTCATCAATTGCCAGTCTGGTAACGTCACTCAGGTCATGCGCTTCTACTGCCTGATTCACCCAGTATGAAAGGATGGATGCCAGTGTCTTCTCATTGCAGCGAAGGAGCCGGGATGCTTTCCTGCGCGGAACATCCGCCATGATCATCATGGCATATCCTTCGAATAGCAGGGTGTGGCGGCTGTTCTGCCGTTCAAAAGGTGCTGTGACTTGCTGGACGCCACAGTTGTCACATTTAACTCGCGGACGTTTGCAGTGAACATAGCACGGATAGAACAAACAGTCAGCATGGCGCCATGAACGCTCGGTGGGTTCATACCCGTAACGCTTTGTCGGACCACCACAGT
>USCW01000032.1 GCA_900553315.1 uncultured Eubacteriales bacterium | reverse complement strand
CGGGAGAGGGGGTCTGGGGGAGAGGCGCTTCTCTCAGAGAAGCGGCCTCTCCCCCGGATACCCCTTACCTATTCTCTAATATAACTGCCGTGATTTCGTCGGGGAGCTCGGGGGGCGTGAAGGCGGGGCGGGCCAGGACGTAGCCTTGCGCGAGATCGGCGCCGAGACGGATCGCGGCGCGAAGCTCGTCCACGGTTTCGACACCCTCGGCCAGAACCATCATGCTGCGCTCCGCCGCAAAGGCAACCAGATTGCGCAGAAACTCCTGCTTATAGGTATCCGTGTCCAAGTTGCGGACAAGACTGCGGTCCATCTTAATGATCTCCGGGTAGAGCGTCAACAGCGTTGTCCGACCATTGTAGCCCGTGCCGTAGTCGTCCAGCGCAAAACGACCGTGCAGATGGTGCAACAGCGCACGCTTGCGAGCGGTCAGCTCCGCGTTCATCGGCTCACCCTCCGTGACCTCCAGCGTTACCTGATGATCCAGCACTGGCAGCGCTAAGTCACAGAGCTTCGCACAGTCCTCATCCGAGAGGCATTCGTTGGCAATGGAGTTCATTAGCAAACGTCGCCCCGGCGCAAGCACGCCGGATTCAAGATCGCGTATCGCCTGTTCGATGGCGCCGAACAGCGTCAGGTGTTCCATCTGATAGAGCATGCCTAGTGACTTGGCGGCGCTCAAGACCTCCTGCGGATTGCGGAAGTCATCGCCCTGCGGACGCAGCAGCATCTCATAGCCCATGATCCGCGCATCGCGCAGGCGTACAATGGGCTGATAGGCAAAGCGCACCATCCGCTGCTCAATGAGCCGGTTCAGCTTTTCCAGATCGGTCAGATACACGCATTGACGACGGTCGCGGGTCGCGTCGAACAGCTCGATCATGCCCTTGCCCTCGCGCTTGGCGGCATACATCGCCGCGTCGGCACAGCGCATCAATTCGGTGGGGGTATCCGCATCCTCGGGGAAGCGGGCCGCACCCGCAGAGGCGCTGAGCTTCACCACCGTGCCGCTGTACAGCTCGTCGGTCATGTCGTGCAGATGGCGACTCATTTCGAGCAGGAATGCTTTGCGCTTTTCAACGCTGTCAAAGCCGCAAAGGAAGGTGAAGAATTCATCGCCGGAGCGGCGGACTGAGAAGCCGATGGGACCAGCGCCGCTGATGGTCTTCAGCCAGTTGGCGAAGGAATGAATGTAACCGTCGCCGCTTTCGTGACCGTGGGAGTCGTTGATGCTCTTCAAGTCGTCCAAGCCCCACATAATCATCAGACCCAGACCGAGGGATTTCTTGCCCACGAAAAGCTTGCTCAAACGCTCTTGGAAGGCACGGTTGTTCATCAGGTCGGTCAGCACATCGTAGGTGTGCTCGTAGTCCATTTTCAGACGGCGGTCGACCTGATCGGTCACGTTCGTGATAACGCCGCGAATGCTGTATTCGCTGGCGCGCATGCTCAGCTTGATCCATTGACAGCTGCCGTCCTCGTTTATCAGGCGGTAAATAGGCTCATCCTTGTTCAACTGGTCGCGCATGAGAACCTCCATGCGCCGGTCGAAGAGGTTCTTCGGCATCTCGACCCAATGCTGAGAGGGTTCAAGCCCCAGCAGATGCACCATGTCGCCGGTAATGAATACCTTGCCGCTGGCCTTTTCCACCTCGAATGCTCCGAAGAGCTCGCCAGTCATTTCGGCGATCTCGCTGAAGCGGGACGCTTCCTCCACGGCCTCGCGGTTCTTTTGCTCCACAGCCTGACTCAGCACGTCGATCTCCTCAATGCCCGTGCGGGTCAGGTGCATGGGTTTCTGCGGCGCCATGGCGCGAACCTCCTTGGACAGGTCAGTAATTGGGCGCGTAGTGACCCATGCGATGAGCGTTGTGCCAAGAATGCAGGCAAGCCAGATCACATGTCCGAGAATGCACAGCAAGGTTGTGATCTGTATGGCGGCGCGGTTCAGAATGCTTAAGGGTGTAACGGCAATGAGGTAAAGCTGATTGTCCGCGTAGGGTGTGTTATTTGCGTAGAGCTGCAAGGGCACGGCCACGGCGGCCAAGTCCTCCGTGATGCCCTGCACCTTGTCCACTGTGCTGGTGGCGAGATGCTCCTGCGCGGTGAGAGACAGGCTGGAGTCGCCCAGATACACCGTATAGGCCGGGTCGCCGAAGGCCCAAATGGTGCGCATGGAGGAGCGGCTTTCACGGGCCAACAGCCACGCGCCGCCGCCATCGCCCAAATCGGCGGCGGGCAGCACGCTTTCCAGATTCTGCTGAAAAAAGCCGATACCCAGAATGCCCCAGAGCGTGCCGCTGGCGTTATAAAGGGGCACGGAATAGGTCATCAGATTGGCGGCGTCATGTTCATAGAGCTTGCGGCCCATGCACCAATAGCCCCAGTCGCTGGGGGCCGCATTGGCGGTGCCCTGCGAATGCAGATAAGCGTTATAGGGCTGATCAAAAAAATCCGTGTCAGCGCAGAGACTGGGTACGAAGCAGGATTGCCAATAGCTGTCCAGCGCCAGATTGTATTTGCGGCTGATGGCGGGAACGCCGATGCGCAGCAGCAGGTCGCTATTCTTGGGATAATAGTTGTTGGGCGCATTGGTGCGCAGATACAGCGCGGCGCGGGCCGTCTTGGCGGGCTCGTTCTCACGGCCGGGTCCGTTGAGGATGATGTACGCATCGTTGACGTTCATCTGACGGATCAGGTTCACCAACGGACTGTACATGTTTGCAAGGATGGTCTGATTTAGATGCGCATTATCGGCAATATCGGAAATATCAGCGTTGTTTTCACGCAGCGTATCGGCAAGGGTGGTGTTCAGGTCGGAGGCGACGCTGTCCAGATTGCTCCAGCGGCGCCGCAGGTTTTGACTTACGGCAGCAGCCTTGGAGGAGGCGCGCTGCGCAAAGGATTCATGGGAGCTTTTCCGAAGTATCGTCTGCACGGGAGGTGAAAAAACAAGTGCAAAAAAAGCCACGATGGTCAGTGTAAGCACGCTAAACACCCGGATAAATAACCAAAAAAACAGCTTATGCGTGGGCTTCTTTTGAGACATTCTGCAGCGGCTCCTTTTGTGATTACAGCTTACTCAGCGCGGCGGAAAGCTGGGTATACCACGCGTCGAAGGCGTCGTCGCCCAGGCATTGGGCGGCGGCCTCCTCACGGCTGAGGCCGGAGGCGACAGCAGCGTCAAAGCTTTCGCGCAGATTGGCGCAGTTTTGCAGCAGCGAATCTTCGACGGCATTGCGCGCCTGATAGACATTCTCAAAGGGCGGCGTATAGACCAGATGGCATTCGGTCAGGGTATTGGCGCAGATCAGCAGCGTCTGACCCATGGAGGAGTCGGCGGAAACGTTGTTTTTTTCCATGGCGGCGCGGATGCTCTCCGACGAGGCGGCGGAGGTGCGAACGGGCATGTAGCCGCTCTTCAGCGCAATGGCGATATTGGCTTCCGGCTCGGTGAGGTAGCGCAGGAAGGTGGCGGCGGCACGCTCGCGGGTCTCATTGCTCTTGACCACGACCATTCCCGCGCCCTGCTGCACGGCACAGCGCTGCTCCACGCCCGCGAAGGAGGGAACCTCCAATACGCGAACCTCAATGTCGGTCACATTGCCGTCGGGGTCTGTCACCTGCGTGGGGGTAAAGCCGGCGGAGGAGGTCGCGCCCACAAAGGCAATCAGGTCGCCGGTCTTCATGTCGTCGGAGCGGTAGCGTCCCGCCGCGTCGTAATAGCCCATGGCATAGGGTACGACGAAGTTATCCCACATGCGGCGGAGAATCTCGCGGTTCAGATGGAAATCCGCCTTGCCGTCGTTGGTCTGGAACATGGCCTCGCCCAGCTCGGTGCTGCCTACCAGCAGGTAGTTGGCGTAAGCGTCGCGGCCGAAGAAGTGCCGGCCGTTGCTCCACGCATAATACTTGGCGGCAACGTCCGCAACGCCCTCCCATGTGGCGAGGTCGTCCGTGGTCACGCCGCAGGCCGCAGCGAAGGGCTCCCACGCCGTCCAATTCAGGTACAGCGCTTCAGAGCTTTTCTGAATGGGGAAGATATACAGGCCGGAAGCCTGACTGAGCTGACCTTCCTTCAGGTAGGAGGAGTTCAGCTCCTTCAGTTCGTCCTCGGTGAAGTACGCGGACAGATCGGCTAACTTACCGTCGCGGACATAGTCCCACGCGCCGTCGGAATAGGCGGAGAACGCGTCGGGCAGGGGCTCGGCACCCACCTTGCCCGCGAAGGAGTCCGCCACGCTTTCATACAGCTTGGGAATGTTAGATTTGCTTACGGCAGTAACGACAATATTCTCCTGCAATCCCACGGTGCGGTTGAACGCGTCCACCTGCGCCTGAAAGGCCTCCTGCTGCAGGCCGGAGTAGTAATGCCAAACGACAATGGAGGTGGGGGTGGAATGACTCTCTTCCCGCGCACAGCCGGTCAGCAGCAGGCAGAGCGCCAGCAGCAGGAGCATCAGCTTCTTCTTCATACAATCTTCTTTCTTTCGTGGCAAAAAGTATCAGATGATCTGGCTTTACAGACGCAGGCTGATCTCATTGGTCAGGGTGCGGACGAGCTCCTGCGCGTTTTCATCGGTGCAGGAGAAGACCATGGGCGGCGCGTCGTGCAGCAGCTCCGATAAAGTATCGGAAAGCGACTGCGGAGCCAGCGCCAGCACGGGACTTTCCCCGGCGAAGCAGCGTTTCACCGCCTCCGCAAAGGCGGGAACGGCCAAGGCTGGGGCCGTGAGGTGATCCAGCAGGATGGGCGCGCGCCGGGGCAGACAGCGAAGCAGCGCCGGTGCGGCCAGCTCCGCCCACACCGGGTCAATGGAGACAGTCTTTTTGCGGCTCAGGCGCAGGGTGCAGGGCACGTCGTTCTGCACGGGATCGTCTGAGGCAAGAAAGTGGATCAATTCGCCCCGGGGCTGCCCCGCAATGGCGTAGGGCAGCAGACGAAAGCCCACCGTCCGCATGGGCAGGGCGTGAATTACCGACTGAACCAGCGCCGAGGCGGCTTTTTCGCTTTCGTATAGAAGAAGCATTTGCTCCAAGGCAATGCACCTCCCTCGCGTTTTTATAAGGGCTCACACATGGATAATTATAGCATATAATCCAAACTTGACAAGGAAAAAGGCGGTATAAACAGGTCGGAATTGGAAAGAATAGGTCGTATGTATCGTCGTATGTATAAAAGAAACGCCGCCCTCTGTGATGAAGGGCGGCGACAGCGTGTCAAAAAAGGACACAGTAATTTGCTGTCCGCAGGACTGTAATCGTGTAACCCGGCTTTGCCGGGTTCGCGGGTCGTCGATTTTGCTTGCAAAATCGATTCCTTGCAGCTTTTGACGACCTCTGGTTGGCAAAAGCTGGAAAACCTTTTCTCGAAAAAGTGACCGCCGTCACTTTTTCGACATGCTACGCCGCCCTCTGTGATGAAGGGCGGCGAAAAATATGCGGGTTTATACGACGTCCGGGCGGCTCTTCAGCTCCTGCATGACCTTGTGAACGATGAAGAAGGCGAAGATGGCCGTACACAGGTCGGCGATGGGCTGAGCCATCTGCAAGCCCAGCAGACCGAAGACCCGGGGAAGGATCAGCAGCGCGGGAATCAGGAAGATGCCCTGACGCGCAATGGAGATGAGCGTGGCCTTCATGCCCAGACCCATGGCTTGGGTGCACATGTTGCTCAGGGTAATGAACGCCCATAGAGGCAGGGAGAGTAATTGCAGCTGAAGGGCCGTGGTGCCGATGCGGATGACCTCAAGGTCGTCTCGGCGGAACAGGGTGATGATGGGCTCGGCAAAAACGAAGGAGATCGCGCCCAGCACCAGCAGCACGACGGTTCCCACACGGATGCAGAAGGTATACGCCTGACGGACGCGGCTGTATTTGCCCGCGCCGTAGCAGAAGCCGCACACAGGCTGGAAGCCCTGTCCAAAGCCGATGATAGAAGAATTGATGAACATCAAATACCGGCTGACGATGGACATGGCGGCAATGGCCGCGTCGCCCCACGCACCGGCGGTGGTGTTCAGAAGAATGGTGGATACGCTGGCGATGCCCTGACGGCCCAGCGACGGGAAGCCGTTGCCGAGCATCTTTTTATAGATGACGGCGGTGGGAGTGAAGTTTTTCCAACTGATGGAAATGGCGCTGGCACGGCGATTGGTCATCAGCAGCAGAATGGTGAAGCTGACCAGTTGGGAAACGGCCGTGGCAATGGCCGCCCCGGCGGTGCCCAGCTTCAGGCCGAAAATCAGGATCGGGTCCAGCACGATATTCAGCAGACCGCCGCTGGTGACGCCCACCATGCCGTAGGCGGCGAGACCCTCGAAGCGAAGCAGGTTGTTCATGGCGAGGGAGCACATCATGAAGGGGGCGCCGTAGAAGATATACGCGGCATAGTCCCGGGCATAGGGGGCGATGGTCTCCGTTGCGCCGAGGAAGCGCACCAGCGGATCGAGACACAGGTTGCCCAGAATGGCGATGATGACGCCCGCGCCGAAGGCGGAGAAGAAGCCCGTGGCCACAAACTGGCTGGCAAGCTTTTCGTCCTTCGCGCCCAGCGCATGGCTGACGTTGGTGCCGCTGCCCATGCCGAACATAAAGGCGATAGCCTGAATGATGGACATGGCGGAGAAGATCACGCCCACCGCGCCGGAGGCGGAGGTGCCGAGCTGGCTGACGAAATAGGTGTCGGCCATGTTATAAATGGAGCTGATGAGCATGGAAATAATGGTCGGCACGGCCAGCCGTGGAATGACCTGCTGTACGGGCTCCTCCAGCATCATGCGTGTGCGGCGCTGAGACGCGGTTTCGATTGCGGATTCAGACACGCAAATTCACACTCCTTGGTACGAATAAAAGGCCCCAAAACGGGGCGACAAATTTGAAAGCAATCATTGCCAGCATAGCACAGAGGGGAGAAAAAGTAAATTGACAGGCGGTGTGCTTTTTTTGTATTTTTGGCATTTGGGGAGACAGAACACGTATTCGCATTTAGAATGGGGGCGAAAAAAGTTCCGAAGGAAACGGAGAAAGGAGGCGCTTCTTGGCTACACAGGGTACGGTGATCTATGCTTCGCCCACGCTTTCGGGAAACAAGCCGCTGGTCGCCAGCGCACAGTATACCACCTTCGTCATGCAGCGCACATCGGGGGAGTGGCCTGCCCTGCGCTATCGGGTGGTCAAGGCTTACATTACCTGCACCATTGCCAACGACGGCGAGGACGCGGTGACGGTGCGGGCGGACGGAACGAGCATCGGCGTATTCGGCTTCAGCAAGGCGGGACAACTGACGTGGGACATGTCCACCAGCTATGATTACAGCGGACTGACGACGCTCTCGCTGCACGGCAACGGGCGGGGCTGCCGAGTTGCCGGCGGCAGTCAGGTAATGCTGACAGTCATTTGGGAGCTGGATCAAATTGCATCGACCTTTGCGCTTTCCGCAAGCGCGGTGGAGGCGGGACAGCGGGTGATGCTGACGGTGAAGCCTGGGCGGGAGGAATACGGGCACCAATGGATTCTGAATTTCGGGGACTATGAGATGGCGGCGCATATGCAGCCGGGGGTGAAAACGGCGGAGCTTCTTTTTCCGACGGCGTGGCTGGACGCGATCCCCAACGCGGCCTCGGGGGTGGCGATGGTGCGGCTTCGCACATGGGAGAAGAGCGAGGACAATATCTTCGCCTCGGTGGCGAAGCCTTTAACGGTGACGGTTCCCGCCGGTGCGGCTCCGGAGATAGGTGCGGTGCGCGTCGCGCCGCTGCTTACGGTGGATGGCGTGACGTATCCGGAGGTGGCGCCGGGCGGATACGTGCAGGGAAAGTGCGGGTACAGCGCGGCGATGACCGGGGCAGCCGGAAAATACGGGGCAAGCATCCTGACATACAGCATTTCCGGCGGCGGTTACAGCGGAAGCGGGGCTTCGCTGAAGTCGGGGCTGTTGAAGGCGGCAGGAAAGCAGATCATCACGTTCAAGGCGACGGACACCCGCGGGCTGTCTACGGTGAAAACGGTGGAGATCGAGGTGTTGCCCTACAGCGCGCCGCGTGTGACGGAGCTGGCAGCGTGGCGCGTGAATGAGGACGGGGCGGCGGACGGCATGGGCACGCTGGGTAAGTGGCGCACGGAAGCGGTCTTCAGTGCGCTGGACGGCAGAAATGTGCTGACGGCAAAAGCGTACCTGAAGCCCATGGGCGGCACGGAAGTGGAGCTTGGGATGCTGGCGGTGGATACCAGCGTTTCGCTGTGGTGGCTGGCAGGTACGGACAGTATGAAAATTGCGCTGGACGTGACGAAGCGGTATGTGCTGCGGCGGGTATTGACCGACGCTTACGGCACGGTGGAGCGGTCGATCGAGCTGCCGTCCGCGAACTTTGCGATGCATCTGAACGCCAAGGGCAACGGCATCTGCTTCGGCGGAGCCAGCACGGTGGAAAACGCGGTAGAGATCGCGCCGGGGTATGACCTTGTGTTCAAGGGACAGCGCAACGAACGGCTGTGGAACGCGCTGGATATTTATCCGGTGGGGGCGATCTTTGTTTCGACAAGTGCGGTCTCCCCGGCGGCGGTATTCGGCGGAACATGGAAGCTGCTGAACGACGTGTTTCTGCTGGCGGGGAGCAAGAAGAGCTTTCCCTATGGCTCCAAGGGCGGCACGAAGGAGGTCACGCTGACGGCATCGCAGATGCCGATGCACGCGCATCAATTTTCGCGGACGCCTATTGTCTCAGTAGAGCTGACGGCGGGCGGAAATTACTACGCGGAGCAGAGCACGGCGGTGGGAAAGCTTGTCGCGCAGAACACGGAAACGGCGGGAGGTGGAAAGGCGCATACCAACATGCCGCCGTATCTGGCGGTGTATGCGTGGGAGAGGATAGGGTGAAGGAGGTGGTGCTGTGATTGTCTATGATGAACTGGGCAATGCGTTAGATGCAGAAGCGTTAGACTACGCCAAGGGGTATCTTGCGGTGCGCAAGCGTATCCATCATCATCCGGCGGTGGAGGCGGCGGCTGAGACGGGGCATATGGAGACGCTTGAGGAATATCCGGCGACCGGCGGACGGGACGTGCGCTGGGTGGTGGATACGCCGGGGGCGGACGCACAGGAAGCGTGGGATGAGGAAGAGACGTATACCGAATATGTGCGGTATACGGAGAAAGAACTGGCGGCCATTGCCGCAGAGCGGGCGAAGCCCTCGGCGGAGGAGCGGCTGAATAAGGCCGAGGCGCTGGCGGCTCAGCAGGATGAGCTGCTGCTGCAACTGATGTACGACATGACGATCTTGGAATTGGGAGGCGATGTGTGATGCTGTTTGCGCTGATTCAGCGGAAGGTTGCGCGGAAGGATTTTGACCGGGAGGACTTGATGAAGAAGCTGGATGTATTTCTGCTGGGAAATCGGTTGACGGTGGAGGAGTATGAGTCGCTGGTGAAGCTGATGGCGGAGGCGTGAGCGAGATGGGACGAGGGGAAAACTAGGCGGGTGATAGTTAAGGCAATACCGCACAATTCGTCGGCAGCGTAGGCGATGCCTTTTCCGCCATCTGCTGCTTGCAGATTTTTCGATTTACCTCCAGTAAACCTTCAAAATCTGCCATTGCATCTGACGAAAAATTCATTCGCCTCCGCACCAACTCATTTGTGCGGTATTGTCTTAAGGGAATCGGCGCTTCTGTGCGGCATGGCTGCATGGAGGCGCTTTTTGTCCTTTATTATAGGATGATTTTTGGATAAACATATTTTTATGGATTTCATACCGCAAAGTGATGTCAATGGAAGGACGCGGGAAGAGCGTGTGCATCCGGAATTTGTAAAGACATCTGCTGCTTAACTTTGTTAAAGGATACAGTTCTGATTGAAAGAGGTACGTATCTATGCTACAATGGGGAACAGAAAAAGCTCGCGGCAGCGCGTACAAAGGTGTAGATCAACAAGAAGGAGCGAAGCAGAGATGAAGATCGAACTCCATGAGGCGGGGATGCGCATTGCATTTCGAGTCAACGAGGATCAAACCGTAGAATTGGTGGATTTCTCCGCGGCGGCGGATGCGGCGGACTTGAAGCCGCTGGGGCCGAACGGTGCGGCGGACGGTAAGCGGGTCATTGCGCCCCGGCAGTTTCTGGCGGTGAACGTGACGGGCGAGAACGCCTACACCGTGAAGCACGACGGCGGCAGCGTCAGCAAGAAATGGCATTACGGTTCGCATACCCTGACGGACAATGCGCAGGGAAAGCTGCTGCGCCTGAAGGTGGGCGCGCCCAACGGGCTGCACGCGGACTATTTCATGCAGACCTATACGGGCATCCCGGTGGTGCGCACGTGGGCGACGGTGACGAATACCTCGTCGGAGGCCATGGGACTGGAATATGTTTCTTCCTTCATGTACGACGGCATCGGCAAGAACCGCAAAAGCAAGACCTACGACCATGTGAAGTTCCTGCTGCCGCACAACGGCTGGGCCAACGAGGCGCAATGGCAGACGGTGGATGCGGTGGATGTGGGACTGTCGCACATGCCGTCGGAGGGCTATTATCTGCCGGACTCCGGCAACAACCGCTTCCATTACGGCAGCCGCAGCTCTTGGTCCACCAGCGAACATCTGCCGATCTGCGCGGCGAAGGATGAGGAGAGCGGCGAAATCTGGTACGGTCAGGTGGAGCACTCCGGCGCGTGGGAAATCGAATACGGCATGGGCGACGGCAAGGAGCTGTACATCTGCATGATGGGCCCCAACGAGGACGCAGACTGGTGGAGGCAGCTTGACCCGGGAGAAAGCTTCACTACGGTGCCCGCAGCCTTTGGCGTGGCGCTGGGCGATGAGAACGAGGCCTTCGCGGCGCTGACGCGGTATCGCCGGATCATTCGTCGCCCCAACGAGGACGATGATAAGTGCTTCGTGGTGTTCAATGATTACATGAACTGCCTGTTCGGCGATCCCACGGAGGAGAAGGAAAAGCAGATCATTGATCTGGCCGCGTCGCTGGGCTGCGAATATTACTGCTTGGACTGCGGCTGGTACGACGCAGGCCCGTGGTGGAACAGGGTGGGCGAATGGAAGGAAAGCCCGGAACGCTTCCCCAACGGACTGAAAACGGTCTTTGACTACTGCCGCTCCAAGGGAATGCGCATGGGCATGTGGCTGGAGATCGAGGTCATGGGCACGGCGTGCGAGCTGACGAACCGTCTGCCGGATAGCTGGTTCGTGTGCAACCACGGCAAGCGCCGCATCGAAAACAGTCGTTATCTGCTGGATTTCCGGAACCCCGAGGTGCGGAAATACTGCTCCGATGTGGTGGATCGGCTGGTGGAGGACTACGGCTGCGAATACTTCAAGATCGACTATAACGTGGTGACGGGCGTGGGCAGCGATGTGAACTGCGACAGCCGCGGCGACGCGATGCTGGAGCACTATCGCGGGGTCTATGAATGGATCCGCGAGGTGTACGCGAAGCATCCGAATCTGGTGATCGAGAATTGCGGCTCCGGCGCGCAGCGGATGGACTACGGGATGCTGGCGCTGCATTCCCTGCAATCCACCAGCGACCAGACCGACTATGTGTCCAACGCGTATATCGCCGCGAACGTGGCCTCGGCCGTCACGCCGGAGCAGGGCGGCATGTGGGTCTATCCCTATGAGGATGAGCGGGAGCATGTGATCTTCAACATGGTCAACGGTATCCTGCTGCGGCCGTATATCAGCGGCATTGTCTGGAAAATGTCCGAGGCGAGCATGAAGATTCTGCGGGAGGGCATCGCGAAGTACAAGGATATTCGCGGCGACGTGAAGCAGATGGTGCCCTTCTTCCCGCGGGGCATGAACCGTGTGAACGACAAGGAGCTGGCCTACGGTCTGCGCGGGGAGGGCAAGGCGTACCTGTCCGTGTTTACCATTGACAAGGGCACGGCGGAGATCGATCTTGCGTGCCTGAAGCAGCCGGTGAAGGACGTGAAGGTGATTTATCCCTCCACGGGAGACTGCACGTTTGAAGTGGAGGGAACGAAGCTGAAGGTGACGTTCCCGGCGAAGACGGCGGCACGGTTGTTTGAGATTACGCTGTAAGCGTTGGAGAAAAGAAAGTGAAACTTGCCCGATGGCTGAGCAGGCCGTCGGGCTTTTGCGTGGGGAGGGGATGATCCTCAGTCAGCCTTACGGCTGACAGCTCCCTCTGCGGAGGGAGTCTTTGGGGGGTTGCTTACAAGCTTGTCCGTAACCCAACGCCGTAAAGGTCGCGGCGGCTCTGTCAGCCGCCGTGACCACAACCAAGCAACAGGAAAACGCGCCCATCTCACAGGCGGAACCACCTATGCAGAAGCACGCAACCCAAACGCCAGCTGCTCTTCGGGAGAGAGGGGTCTGGGGGGAGAGGCGCTTCTCTCAGAGAAGCGGCC
>USCW01000031.1 GCA_900553315.1 uncultured Eubacteriales bacterium | reverse complement strand
GGGTTTACATCGCGGACAAGTCGCCAAGCCGCGGGTGAGCTCTTACCTCGCCTTTCCAGCCTTACCAGCGCAAGCGCTGGCGGTATATCTCTGTTGCACTCTCCTTGGAGTCGCCTCCACCGGCCGTTAACCGGCACCCATGCCCTGTGGTGCTCGGACTTTCCTCATGCCCTAATGGCACGCGATCGCCTAGTCACCTCGCAGAAAGGTATGATACCCGCTTTTCCCCCGTTTGTCAAGCGTCACGCGCCGGTATCCTCCAGCGCCGCATAGCTTGTGTCCGCCGCTCGCATCAGCAAAGCATAACCGACAGCAGCCTCCGCCACGCAGATTGCCAACACCACCACCATGCAAACCGTCAGAGACAGCTTCCCCAACAACAGCACAAACGCCGCCACCGGAACTGCCAGCAGTACCAGCGAAATCAGCATTCCCAGCGCAATATTGCCGTTCTGCTTGATCGCTTGCTGCTCGTTCGTCCAATGGAACTTCGGCCGCTTCACATCCAGCAGCAGACTGAAGCTGCTCAGCCCCAAATTCGTCACCTGCATAAACAGGAACGCCAGCACAGCCACCCACCAGAGCGCCGGCAATAATACGATAAATACCGCCACGCCCACCAGTGCCGAAGCTTCGTTGATGCTGAGTCCCATCATCAGCTTTGCCTTCAGCTGCGTGCGGAAGGATACCGGCAGCGTCCGCCCAAAGGCGTGCCGTGCCCCCTCCCGGGATACCGCCGTGTCAATAGCCGGATTGATGCAGCAGACAAAAGTCAGCAGCGCCACCATGCCAAGGAAAATGTATTCCTTCGGCGCAAGCATCAGCAGACTGCGCAGCATTTCCAGCATCACACCCATGCCCGTATTATCCGCGCTCTGCGCACTGTACAGCCCTGCAATCAGCATGACAGGCATCATAATAATTCCCGCAAGGCTGTTGTAGGCATAGGTCGGCGTGCGCAAAACCTCCTTGCACTCCCGCAGATACAGCGCCATCAGCGGACTGCGCTGACGCACTCCCTTCACCTTCGCCTTGCTCCGCCGACGCGAAGTACCGTTCTCCGTCAGGGACAAGCAGAGCGGCAGATACCGCCGCCCCAGCAGCGCCCAGAACAGCCCATAGCAGCCCACCGAGCAAGCCACAAAGCCCAGCAAATGCAGCCAATCGCCCTGCAAGCCCTGCATCGCCCACCAAGACGGCGGAAACGCCTGCGCCATCTGACGCATGAGCCCCTGCTGATTCACCAGCATCTGAATCATCACATTCAGGTCGCCGTCATCATTCGTTGAGCCCATAAAGCTGAACTCTATCCACAGCACAAGCACCATGATGAGGATGCTGTACAGGATCGTCACTGCGTCCTTATGCTTGCTGCCGCCCGTCAGCCGCACCACCACCGTCGCCAGCAGCGCCGTCAGCGAAACAGGCATCATGGCGCTGGTCAATACCACCAGCACCATACGCACCCAATAAAACGCGTCCACAGGTACATTCACGCCGTAAAGCACCATGGCGGGCAGCAGCGCCACCGCCGCGATGCCCGTCTCTCCCAGCAGCACCTCACTTAGTTTTGCCCCGAAGATCGTCCGAGAGGTGGCGGGCAGGCTCGCCAGAAAGGTGATATCCCGCCCGTAATACAGCGAGGTCAGCACATAGAAGAAGCTCATCAGCACCATGCCCGCCATGACGACGGTAAGCGCCATGGACAGCAGCAGCTCCGGGCATCCGATTGCCTTTAGGCTCTCGAACACCGCAAACTCAAAGAAAATTACCATGGCCAGTATCATCAAGTACGCAAGGCCAACGAAAAAGCCCGTGGCGATCTTCCCGGCCTTGCCCTTGCCGCTCTCACCGCGCAGACCGCCGCCGCGAAGCGCCGCCAGCCGATTGCGGATGTTCAGCCGCATCAGCACGCCAAACTTGTTCATAGCGCCGCATCCTCCGCTTCCCCGGTCATCTCCAAGAACAGCTGCTCCAGGCTAGCGCCCTTCTCGCCGCTGCGCAGCTCCTCCAGCGTGCCCTCGGCGATCAGCTTGCCCTTGTTGATGATGGCAATCTCGTCGCACAGCTTCTCCGCCACATCCAGCACATGCGTGGAGAAAAACACCGTGTTGCCCGCGTCGCAATGGCGGCGCATTTCTTCTTTCAGCAGATGAGCCGCCTTGGGGTCCAGGCCCACCATGGGTTCATCCAGCACCCACAGCGGCGGCTGATGGATCAGCGCGCCGATAATGGTCAGCTTCTGCTTCATGCCGCGGGAATAACTGCGAATCTGATCCCCCGCCGCGTTTTCCAATTCAAACAGCGACAGATACTTTTCCATATGCTGTTTGCGCTCTGCCGCACCCACATCGTACATATCCGCCATGAAGTTCAGGTATTCCAGTCCCGTCAGACGCTCATACATTTCATGGCTGTCCGGCACAAAGCCGATCAGCCGCTTGGCCTCCAGCGGCTCCTTCGCCATATCCCGACCGCCGATGGTCACAGTACCCTCCGTGGGCGTTAAAATGCCGGTCAGCAGCTTGATGGTGGTGGTCTTGCCCGCACCATTGGGGCCGATGAAGCCGAATACCTTGCCCTTACCGACGTGCAATGTCAAATCGTCCAGCGCTTTGTCGCGCCCCTTGGCATAGCACTTACTCACATGCTCAAACTGAATCATGTTTGTCCCCCCCCCCTTTGTTCGTCTCATCATAGCATGTTTCCCCCATCACAACAAGTAAAATATGTTTAAAATTCCATGTATGCCGCTTCAAATGTCGCTTTTTGAAGCAAATACAGCAAAACAGGGCCTCCATTACGGAAGCCCTGTTTAGACAAGCAGCAGCGTTGCAGCATTCGACGGCCTCTGGTCGGTGAATGCTGCAACGCCTCCTCACGAAAGCAGCCTCAGTTGCTTTCGTGATTATTTTACTCTGCCTTCAGCACGTTCAGCGTGCTGATGATCTGGTCAGCCATCTGAGTGCCCGCGTCATTGGTGGGCATGAACATGAACTGATACACATAGCCGTCCGCGCCCATCACCAGGCAGCCCAGCACAGCGGTCTCGTTTGCAACGGTAGAGAAAGCCACCACGTCAATGCCGTTCACCTGATTGGCCGCGCACTGATAGCCTTCCGTGGTTTCCATTTCAGCCTGCGCATCCGCAAGGGTCGCGCCTTCGGGATCGAAGCAATACACCGCCATGGACAGGGATCCGTCCGCAGCGGCAGTAGCAAAGCAAATGCCCGCCTCGGTCTGCTCATCCGTCAGCTCCACAGCCGCCATATCTGCCGGGCAGCTGATGGTCAACTGAGCGTCTTCGAAATTATAGGTCGCCCAATCGGAGGTATCCGCAGTCTCCGCCAGCGCGGTCACGCTCAGCAGCATCATCAGGGCCATTACCAGAGCAACAAGTTTCTTCGTCATATAGGGTCGTCCTCCTTAATTTTTCTTTGGCATTTTTGCCAAACGATACGAGCATACCAAGTCGGACTGTAACTGTCAACCTGTACCCAAGTACAGGTTCCCAGTTTTTCCACATGTTTTTCAACAAATTTGCCTAAATTTTCTTGCTTTTTGATACCTTTGCGCCGTTCTTTGGGACAATCGCGCCCGTTTGTCCCAAAGTAAGCCCCCGATGCAACAAAACAATAAACTGTCCATTCCCTTTTGCTATTTCCTTTGCTATACTGCCATTGATATGTAAGAAAGGGTGATGGTATGTCAAGCGACGTTTCTCGATTGATGGTTGAGGTCGCCGTCCGTCAGGCCTTGAAGAACCGGTCCAAGCAATCCTTCCGCCGTTCCCTGCGCACGCTGGTGGAATATGGCGAGCATTATTCCAGCGGTCCCTTCCAAAGCAATTTCTTTCTGGTGGTGCAGCAGATGCTGCGTGATGACAACCATCCCTATTATCAGCTTGCCGAGCGTGCATGGACGCAGGTGGATAACCGCTATATCGAGCATTTCTGCCTGAACATAGGCTACGAAAGCTGGACGCGTGGTGCGGCAACGATTCGTTCGCTGGAAGCGGAGCTGAACTGCAATATACCGTGGCTGCTGACCATCATCCGTTCTGCACCAACAGGTGCGCCCTTGGCGGAGGAGGCCATTCGCGCCCTGATGGAACAGGGAATGCGCATGGGGATTTATGCCTACCTGCTGGTGGACTGTCAGCTGGATACGGCGCTGATCCATCGGCTTTCCGCCGACTATGCCACCTGTGCGTTGTCGGTCGTTTCCATGGACAGCCGCCTGACCAATGAAACGCTGGACGAGCTGGAGGGCACGGACAATGTGATGCTGATCGCCGTACAGGACGGCCCCACCTTCACCTCCGCGCCCTTTCTGCGGGAGCACAAGCGGCTTTACGGTCTCTGCACCTTCTACGACAGCGAAGCCGATCTAGCCGCCCTGCAAAATGGCACGGGAATGGCCTGTCCCGGCGACCCGGATTGCATGCTGCACTTTTTCCTTCCCCGTTGCAGCTGTGATCCGGCGCTCCGCAACGCCATGGACGAGGAGCTGCTTCGCCTGAAGCGTCAGCCCGTATCGGCGCAGTTCCCCATTGAACTTAGGCGCGACCTGCGTCACATTGACCAGATCATTTCCACCGATGACTGTACCCTGTCCGTGGTGCCCTCGGGGGAATTCTACCTTTCCGATCCCGACGTACCCACGGGAATGTTCGTGCAGAACTCCTCCTTGATGGAGGTCGTTCGGGAGCACCTGAAAAAGTAAGCCCATACCAAAGCCGCCGCAGAGCTTCTGCCCTCTGCGGCGGCTTTTCAGTGTTCACTTATTGCTGCTGAAAGATCATTTCCGTCATGATGTCAATGCACTCGTCGGGCAGGGCCTTGTACAGCCGAATGATAAAATCGTCAAAGCTCTTCTCCATGGCGTCCGCCAAGTCCGTCAAAAACATCTGCTCGTCCTGCTGGAAATCAACATCCAGCATCGTCAACGTTTCATAGTCGGGCAATTCCGGCGCATCCGCACCGGTCGTCACCTGCACATTGAAGCCATACATCAGCGTACCCGCATCCAGCCGCGTCTCGCTGCTGATGGCCGCCTCACCGGCCGCGTTCATCGTCAACGCACCGTTACTGTTCATGTTCAGCGCCGTTTCGCCCACGCGAATCATGCCCGTACCGGTCGTCTTTGCCTGAAAATCCGTTTCGTTATTGATCTCAATGACCGTGCTTTCCTCAAACAGCGCCTCGTCCTGCGGGGCTTTGCTGGCCTCGTCGTAGGTCTGGCCGTTCTCCATGGAGAGAATATGCAGCCGCGCCGTCAGCGTATTATCATCGGGCGAAGTCAACGTTGCGCGCCCCATGATGCCCGTATCCTTGTCCAGCGCCATGGTGCCCAGCACGTCCACGTGCTCATGATTCCAGCCCGCCTGTACGCGCCATTCTTCCGGCGCGTTTTCTACGCGATTGGCCTTGCCCGACACGGACAGACCCACATTCGCGCCATCCTTTTCGTACAAGTCCATCTGATACAGATTGCGGTTGTCCATCGCGGTTTCATGATTGTGGAAGATCAACTCCGCCACGAAGTCGCTAAACGTCTCGACTTCCCCGAAGGCCACGTCAAAAGCCTCGCCGATCTGCTCCTGATCCAGCAGGGTATACAGCCAAGCATCCATCAGCACCGCCAGATCGCGGTCTGTGATCTGATAAGAGCGCAGGATGTCCGCGTCCGAAAGCACCTCGGTCTGATAGCCGCCCTTTTCCTCCACGGTCACGCGCTGGCTATCCAGCCAAGCTTGCGCATCGTAGCTCACGAATTTCGCAATGTCCCCCCAAGGCATGGCTTCCGCGACCCCTTGTAGATCCGAATAGATGTCCGCAGGATACCGAAGCACGACGCCTGAATAAAGGCTGCCGGTCTGATAAATGCCGTCCTCCCGCTCTTCCGTCAGACTATACCAGATCTCCTGATCGGATAGATAAATGCCCGCCCGAATCCACGAACCGTCCTGCGCGTAAACGTATTCCAACCGTGCGGCATTAGCCAGCGCCGTCAAGCACGTCAGCAGCTGCTGATCTTCCTCATCCCAGCCGGGCTCTACCAGCCGGATCGCCTCGGCAAGTCCCTCCGCATCCAGCTGAACCGTCGCCGTAATTCGTCCCGTCGCTGTTGTCTGTTCCGCCCATGATGCCGCCCATGGAGTCAGCGTCAGCAACAGCGTCAAGCAAAGTGCCAAGCTCCGTTTCCACCAATTCCTCATGTTCGTACCTCCTTAGGCGTTCTGTTTAGGCCGCGTCCTCCTTCGGCGCTTCCGAAGGCTCCTCCGTGGGAAGCTCCGTCAGCACGTCCGGCGTGGCCAGATCCGTCACCGTTGCGGTATTTGCTGCCGTTGTCAAACCAGCCAGCAGCGACAGCGCCCCCTGCTGATAACCGCTCCACGCGTCGCTCTTTTCTGCTTCGCTCAGTGCCGCGTAATCCTTTGCGCCCGCCGCGTCAAAGTCTTGCAGCACCCACGCGGAGGCCGTCTTGAACGTCGCGGACAATACCAGACTGTCATCTCCCTGCGTCCACGTTGCATCCAGTACAAGGGTCGTGGGATTGAAGTTTGCGCTCTTGCTGTGCAGATGCACCATGGCCGTCAGCGTCATAGGCTCCTCGTTTTCGGGGGTCAGCGTCAGCGTCAGGCTCTTATATTCATGCTGGCGACCGTCGTCGTCGGTGCTTTCGCGGTTGCTTTGCAGCAGCGCAAAGTCCGTCTTGAAGCCGCCCTCGCCCCCGTCCGCCATCTGACGCTCCACAGTGCCCTTCATGCTGATGCCGGAGGTCGTCTCGTCCTTCTCCTGCAAGTCAAAAATCAGCGTATCCGTACTGCCCGCCAGCGAGACGGTCAGCGCCGCGTCCGTCTGATACATCATCAGCGTATCATAGCCCGTCTTTTCCGCCGACAGGGGCAACAGCACCTTGGTGTACAGCTGCTCGCCCGTCAGAGACATCAGCCGCTCCATGGTCGCGTCGCCGCCCAGCTCCAGCCCATTCAGCAGCTGCGCATAGTAGTCCGCCCACCCCATGTTCAGATAGGCCGCCTGCTGCTCCTCGGACATCACGCTGCTCAGCAGTCCGCGCAGGGTATCGTCCCCCAGCATGGAGCGCACCAGCGCCGCAGCCTCCGCTTTAATGGCCGACACGGGAATTTCGTAGGTCACGCGCATCTGCGTGTCCTGGCCGGGCTCGCGGATCACCTCCGGCGCAGCGGCATAATCCGTAATCCACAATTCCAGCGCCTGTTCGTATTTTTCCAGCGCAGGCGTCCACCGCTCGGTGAACTCCTCCTTGTCCATCTGGAACAGCGCCAGCGCAACGGAATACCAAGAGGGATTCAGCCCCGGTTTCTGCGCCGTGAGCTGCTGCATCAAGTCCTCCTGCGCGGAAAAGCGAAGCTTCTCCGTCCCCGGCAGTTCGCTGGACAGCACCCAGCTTTCCCCGTCCGAAAACAGCCGCGTCAGCCCCAGCTGCTCCTCGCCGCGCAGGAAATACGCCTGATACTGCTTCTGGTTGTCCGACTGAATGCCGCGGAATTCCAGCGTCGTATCTGCAAACAGGCCATTGATGACCTTCACCCAATCCGCGCTGCCCTGCGCCGACAGGGAAGCGCTGCCCTTCAGGCCGTTGCCGACCAGCTGCAGCTGCATTTTCTCCCACAGCCCGTCGTATGTGACCGCCAACGCGCCGGTGCAGCTCAGCGCAAGCACCAGCGCCATGAACAGGCAGATCATCCGCTTTTTCACAGGAATCCCTCCTCAGTTGTTTCTTATACGCCGCCCAGCGCATTCAGGATGCGCTGCCACGCCTCCTGACTCAAGCCCTTCTGGATAAACGCCAAGTCCTCCTGCGGCAGCGCCAGCATGCCCCGCAGTACCTGCGCGGCCATCCGCTTCGCGCCGTCCTCCTGCAAGGCCGTCAGGCTCTCCGCGCTCAGCTCGTCCAGCTTCGTTTCCGTGCCGCGCATTTCCCAGTTGAAGCTTTCCCCCGCCGCCATGCTCAGCGTCAGGGTCATATCCTCCGCCACGCGCTTGTTCTGCTTGTGCGTCAGCTGCACGCCGCCCTGTACCGCAGGCGCCTCCTGCGCGTCGGCGAAGGTCAGCTCAGGCCGGGCGATCCACGTTTCGCTGTCGCCGTCCCGGTCCATCTGCTTAATCCACGCTTCGCCCGTCAGCACGCCGCCGCTCTGCTTGTACGTCAGGTCGGCCTCGCCCTCCAGCGTGGTCTTCACCTTGCTGTGAACCGCCGTATAGGTAAAGCTCGCCGTCAGGGTGCGCTTGCTCCTGCTCGTGTCCAGCTCCCGCAGCCATGTCAGGCTGTCCTTGTCTCTGCCGGACACCGCGGGCGACTTCACCGTCAGGCTGTCCCGCGCGCTCTCGCCGTCGTCCTTCATGTTCCAAGAAATCGTCACCTTCCGCTGGGTCGTCACGCCGCATTGCCCTTCATAGGCAAAACGAAGTACCTGGCCCTCCGCGTCGGTGTAGAGCTTGATCGCCTGCGTCTTACTGAAGGTTAGTGAGGACAGGAACGCCTTGACCGTGCTGTTCTGCGCTGCGCCCGCGAGGATCGTCCCCAACTGAGCCGCGTCATCCTTGCCCAGCTTGAAGGTATACAGCGTTTTCGCCGTGCCGGATTTGGCGATCTTCTTGGAAACGCTTTCTTCTTTTTTCCATTCCGCCAGCAGCGTAGGCAGCTCCCGCATCAGCCGCTTGGCCTCCGCCACCCATGCCTGTTCCTCCCCGGTATAGCCGGGTACGTTCAGCGCCGCCCCATCGCCCAGCAGCAGCGCCGCTGGATCGACTGCCGAGGTCAGCGTCTGCTCCGGCAGGAAGGAAGCGTTCAGCAGCCGCTGATTTTCCGTCTGACGCTGGGTCAGCGAAACAGCCTCTTCCGAGTCCAGCAGCAGCGCCGTTTTGCTCCACTTTTCGCCGGAGAGGTTCATCGTGTCCACCTGCACGCTCATGTGGCTGAGCAGCGTGTTCAACGCCTCCAGCATGGTATCGTCAAAGGGCACCCATGCGCTCATCTGCGCGCTTGCCGTCACGCGGAGGGGGCTGGCGCTCTCCTCCAGCTGCCACGCGGACATCTGCGGCACAAGCGCCGTTTCCGCCGAAGCCGCAAAGGGCAGAAGCATCACAATACAGCACAGCGCCGCCAGCAATCGTTTTCTCATTCGACCGTCAACTCCCTTGATTCAACGCATATTCCCGCGTCCAACCCTGCATCGGCAGAAAATTCTTCCGCGAAGCGGTACAGCGCCTCGCGCACCTCCTGCGCCGTGGGCAATGTGTTAATGCTGCCCCGCAGCTGTGCCGCACCGCGCAGACCGTGAAAATACCAGCCGATATGCTTGCGCATTTCCCGCACGGCCACCCGCTCCGGCTTCCAGCTCATCAGCAGCCCAATATGCCGCAGCGCCATGGCGACCCGCTCGTTCACATCCGGCTCCCGCCACTCCTCGCCGCGAAGCACCGCCTTGATCTGCCCGAACAGCCATGGATTGCCCATGGCCCCCCGCCCCACCAGCACGCCGTCGCAGCCGGTCTCTTCCAGCATATGCACCGCGTCCTGCGGGGTAAAAATATCTCCGTTGCCATAGACCGGGATATGCACCAGCCGCTTCACCCGACCGATCGCCGCCCAGTCCGCCTTGCCGCTGTACTGCTGCTGACGGGTGCGGCCATGCACGGCGATCTCCCGAACGCCCTGCTCCTCGGCCATCACAGCCAGCTCCTCCACGTTCTTCGACGCATCGTCCCAGCCCAAGCGGAACTTCACCGACACCGGCAGATCGGTCGCGCCGACCACGGCGTGAATGATCTCCTCCGCCTTCTTCGGGTCGCGCATCAATCCGCTGCCCTCACCGGAGGCGGCCACTTTATGAGCAGGACACCCCATATTGATGTCCACGCCCTCATAGCGCCCCAGCGCTGACAGCCGTGCAGCAGCCTGTGCCATCAGCTCCGGCTCCTTGCCGAAGATCTGCACAAACAGCCTTCCCTCGCCGGGGGCTTTTTCCAGCAGCTGATTGGTCTGCACATGATTCTTCGGTGCGTAGACGTAGCCCAGCGCACTGATCATTTCGGTGGTCGCCGCGTCGCACCCCTGCTCAAAGCACAGCAGGCGAAAGGGCCAATCGGTGATGCCCGCCATGGGTGCAAGCCGAATCTCGCTCATGCCTGCTTCCCCTTGGGGAACGCCGCCACGCGGCAGACCGTCTGCGCAAAGGGTGCCAAGGCCGCTTCAAACGCTTCGCCCTCGCACTTGGGGGCAATGGGCGGGTCCGCGGGGGTATGCACGCGTGTATTCCATTCCGTCACGCGCTTCAACGTCGCCACCGCGCCCTCCGCGCCCTCCTTCGCCGCCGTCAGCGCCACGCGCCAATGCTCGTCCGTCACGGGGTAGGCCAGCAGCTCGTCCCCGCGCAGTACGGACACGGACTGATGATAGCCCTCCCCCATGCGTGTCTCACAGGGCAGCAGCACCGTTACGCGGTCGCCGCCGTGCAGCTTGCCGGGAACCTTGAACAGCTTGCCCGCCGCAGGTGCGTCGCCGCCCTCGTCGTTCAGCTGCACGCACGCATCCTTGGCCCATGCGGGGATGTACACCTTCGCGGTCAGCTCCACATCCTTTTCCGCTTCCAGCGTCAGGGTGATTTTCTCCCCCTCTGCCGCCACATGCAGCTTGGCCTTTTCGCCCTGCACACGCAGCTTATAGGTACCCGGCAGGTACATGCTCACGCACACGCCGTCCTCCGTGACCGTCACCGCAGAGCGCACCGCCGCCGCAAAGCCGCACAGCAGCGCACCCAGCGTCCGTACTGCCGTCTGATCGGCCTCGCCGGGGGCAAAGCAATCCTTCGTGCCGCAGTTAGCGCTGAGGCTGTTCACCCGCAGGAAGGGCAGCAGCTTTCCGTCCGGCAGGAAAGCGGGCACAGCGTTCGTCAGCAGACGCGCCATAGCCGCAGCCGCCTGTTCCTTCTCGGTGACCTGCCAATTCCGTGCCAAGGCGCGCAGCGTCTCACCTGCCGCCCAGCCGGACACCGCCGCCGAGGGACTCCCCCCCGCCAGATGCAGGTCGCTGGTGAACGCGCCGCACGCCGTGCCGTGATAGCGCATGATTTTCTCATAGCCGGTCACGCCCGCTGCCAGATCACGGGTGCTGCCGGAATACAGTCCGGACAGCGCGGTCATGCGCATTCCCTGCGCCAGCGCGGGGCCGAAGGTCGCGTAATATTGCCGGGTATAAAATCCGCCGGGGTCGTTGCCCTCCGCCCTGCGGCCCTGCTCCATTTCATCCAGCGCCACAGTCTTGCCCGTGGGGCGAGGCATGGCGAAGGTGGTCAATAGACCGCTCCAATCCATGGCGTCCTGACGGGTCATTTCCATCAGGTGCAGCAGCGCCTTTTTGCCCGTCACGTTATACAGGAACGTCAAAAGCTCCATCAGGTTTGCGGCCTGTGCCATAACGCTGCCGTCCAGACGCACCTCGTCCCAATGCTTGCGCAGGAAGGCGCAGTAGTGCATCATCTGCTCCAGCAGACCCTTTTCGCCCGTATGGGCGTACAGCCGAGCCGCCGCCAGCATGAGACGGAGATTCGTCTCCGTGTCTCCGGGCAGACCGCCGTCCTCGCGCTGCTCCGCCAGCTGTGTCCACAGCCATTTTTCCGTGTTCGCGGCCAGTTCTTCGTTATGCTGCAAATAAGCGCAGGTCAGCGCACCCTCCGCCAGCTCGGCGTTCATAGAGGTGCTTGCTGCCAGCGCGCAAAGCCTTTCCAGCGTTTCCGCCGCGGAGCCTTCCAGACGAATATGTTCCGGGGCAAGTGGCGCCAGGGGCTGTCTGGTCAGGGGTGCGCGGGAAAACATGGGTTTCAGCGGCATGATGGTTCCTCCCAATTCTCGTCAAATGTGCATGTTCATCCGATATTATTATAGACGCTTTTGCATGGTTGTTCAAGTGCCGAATGTGCATAAACCCTTTCGGATTCGGGTATGCTCCTTCTAAAAAGGAGCGTGAGCGCAATGGCGGGCTTTCTATTTTCTCTTCTGGCCGGTGCTGCCATGAGCATTCAGGGCGTGATGAACACCCGCCTTGGCGAAAAGGTCGGCATGCTGGAAACGAACGCCTTTGTGCAGGGCGTAGGTTTTCTGCTCGCCGTCATCATGATGTGGATATTCGGCAAAGGTGATTTGATGAAGCTGCCGCAGGCCCCATGGTATGCGTGGCTGGGCGGTCTGCTGGCCCCGGTCATTACAGTAACGGTGATGCTGGGGATGGGGATGCTGAACCCCACCCTTGCCGTCTCGACGATCCTGATCGCCCAGCTTGGCGTTGCCGCCCTCATCGACAGTCTGGCGCTCATGGGCGCCGACCGCATCCCCTTCACGTGGCAAAAGCTCCTAGGCCTAGCCCTCATGTGCGCCGGAGTAGTCTTAATGAAAGTGAAGACGGAGTGACTTGCGGGGGAGAACGCTGGGAGGAGGCCGCTTCTCTAAGAGAAGCGCCTCCCCCCAGACCCCTCTCCCGAAGAGTAGCTGGGAATAAGCTTGGTTGTTCCTGCAAACTTGTGCGCCCATGCTGGGTGCGGTTGCTCTCCGATAAACTTGGCCGAGGTCACGGCGGCTGACAGAG
>USCW01000030.1 GCA_900553315.1 uncultured Eubacteriales bacterium | reverse complement strand
TCTCTTAGAGAAGCGGCCTCTCCCCCAGAATCCTCCCGTCCCACTCTTCGGGGTGGGAGCGCGAGGGAGGGGAGCTTCTCTACAGAGAAGCTCCCCTCCCTCGCATATCCCTTATTCTTTGATTTTTTCTGCAATGTGATCGGCGGTGAGACCGTAATGAACGAGGAGTTCTTGGGGGTTGGAGGCGGATTGACCGAATACGTCGGGAATGGAGACCGTCTCTAGGGGACGGCCGTCGCCGCGAAGCGCCCACGCGAGCGCCTGACTCAGACCGCCAATGTAGGAGTGCTCCTCCGCTGCAACGATCTTCTTTACACCCGCCAATAGCTCCTTCACCTTCTCATCCGCAAAGGGCTTCACGCAGGGCACGTTGATAACCCGAACGCTGATGCCTTCCGCCGCCAGCTTCTCCGTAGCCTCCAGCGCAGGCGCCACCATAATGCCGCACGCCACTACCGCCGCGTCTGTGCCCTCGCGCAAAACCGCGGGCGTGATCGGGTCGGGATGCTCCCCCGTTACCTCCGGCAGATCGTTCCGCGAGACCCGCAAATATACCGGGCCGTCGTAATCCACCATCCACTTGACCATCGCCTTCAGCTGCGGCGCGTCCGCAGGCACCAGCACCGTCATGTTGGGGATCGCCCGCATGATGGCGACATCCTCCACGCTTTGGTGCGTCGCACCATCACCGAAATCCGACATGCCCGCCGAGGAACCCACGATCTTCACGTTCAGCTTCGGGATCGCAATGCCTTGACGAATCTGGTCATAGGCGCGACCCGCCGCAAACACCGCAAAGCTGTTGGTGAAAGGAATCTTCCCCGTCAAACTCAAGCCTGCCGCAAAGCTGGTCATGTCCGCCTCGGCAATGCCTATCTCAAAGTACCGCTCCGGGAACTCCTGCGAAAAGGCGTAGCTCTGGGTGCTCTTGCCCAGATCGGCCTCCAGCACCACGATGCGCTGGTTCTCCTTGCCCAGCTCTACCAGCGTCTGCCCATAGACCGTGCGCTGATTTGACATTTTCATCCGTTGCACCGCCCTTCACAGGCCAGAGCCTCTTCATATTGCTCCTGCGTCATCTGCCCGTTGTGGAAGCCCACCACGTTCTCGGCAAAGGCGAAGCCCTTGCCCTTCACGGTCTTAGCCAGCAGCACCGTGGGCCGGTTCTTTTCAGCGATCGCCAGCCGGAAGGCCGCACGCAAACAGTCAATGTCATGACCATCCACCTCGATCACGTTCCAGCGGAAGGCCTCGAACTTCTCCCGATAGGGGCTGGAATCGAAGCGATCCTTCACCGCACCGGTGGCCTGCAAGCCGTTCATGTCCACAATAGCCGTCAGGTTGCTGAGCTTGTAAATGCCCGCCGCCATCACGGCCTCCCAGACCTGTCCCTCAGCCAGCTCGCCGTCACCCAAGCAGCAGTATACGCGGGAATCCCGACCGTCCAGCCGAAGCCCCGCCGCCATGCCTGCCGCCATGGACAAGCCCTGTCCCAGCGAGCCCGTGTTGGCCTCGATGCCCGGCAGCTTGCGCAGATCGGGATGCCCCTGCAAGCGGCTTCCCAGCTTCTTCAGCGTGGCTTCCTCTTCCTTGGGGAAGTATCCCAGATCGCCCAGCGCCGCATACTGGATCAGCGCCGCGTGCCCCTTAGAGAGCAAGAACCTGTCCCGATCCGGCCACGCAGGATCGGCGGGGTTGACCCGCATCACGTCATAATACAGTACCGTTACAATATCCGCCAGCGAACAGGAGCCGCCCAAATGCCCCACCTTGCCAGGGCCGATCATGCGGGCAACGTCCACGCGAAGCTGGGCGGCCTTATCCTGCAATGCCTTGGTATCCACAGGAATTCCTCCTTCGAAGCGCCGCAGAGGGAGACTTTTCTCCCTCCGCAGCGCCTTGGATCGATCCGTTTCGTTACGCCTTTTCGATAGTCAGCAGGGAAATACCGTGCGTCGGCAGAGTAAAGCGCTTCTCCAAGCGCCCCTCATGCACCAGCACCGTTTCGGGCGCTTCGCAGAATTCCAGTCCGGAACGGGACGCGATCGCCGCCTTCTGCCCCTCGTTGGGATAGTTGGGCCGACCCTGACGCTCCCACTCGGCATAGGCGTTGGAGTGCTGATCGTCAATGCGATAATGCTTCACCAGCACCTTGCCGCTGATGGGCAAATTTTCCAGCGCCAGATCAATGTCAAAGGTCTCCTTGCGATCCCAGTCGTCGTGGTGGCAGTAGAGCAGCACCTGCATCTTGTCACCGCCGTCCATGGTCGCCCATCCGTCGATCTCCGCGCCCTCCTTCGTGCCGTTCAGGTCTTCAAAGGCCATGGGATCAAGGTCACGGGAGGTGGTCAGCTCCACCTTTTGATGCCCCATCATGGCGAAGAACTTGAACAGGTTGAACACGGCCTTGTCAATGCCCTGCGTGGTGAAGGTGCGCGTGCCCTCGAAGCAGCGCTCACCCTCGAACATGAACGCCCATGCCAGCGGGCGGATGTCCATCTCCTGCTTGTCCGCCAGATCGTAGAGGTTCTTGTAGGAGCTCATCACATAGGAGGCATAGTATTCCGTGTTGCGGAAATTCAGGTTGAAGTTGTCATAGCGTCCGCCCGCAGCCCAGCCGTCGGGATCGGCCTCGGACAGCACGCACTCCAAATCGCCATAGCCGAATTCCTTGATAATATCGGACTGGGTCTTGACGTTCACCAGCAACTCCTTCACGGAAGGGATCTGCTTCTGCGCCAAGGTATCGAAGCGATAGCCGCCGCCCTTGGTGTGGAAGGTGGTGAAGTCAATGCGGGTGCCCTTTTCGCCGCTGTAATAGTTCACGCCGTTGCGGATATGGTCGAGGAACTTGCGCAGGAACACGCTGGCGCGATCCTGCGGACCCATGTTGCCGCAGGTAGCGGGGCCGCCGAAGCGGGCCGTCGGCAGCACAGCGTGAACGGCCGCCTCGGTGAAGTCATAGAGCTTGCAGAACTCCTCGTGGGTGCCGCGCCAGTAGAAGATGTCCGGCTCATTCCACATTTCGAAGTACCAGCTTTCCAGCTCCTTCGCGCCGTAGCGATCCTTCAGGTGGCACACCAGATTGTAAATCAGGTCGTACCACTTCTGATAATCCTTGGGCGGCATGGCCCAGCCCACGCGCTGATATTCGCTGATGCCGTAGGCCACCTGATAGAACTGTCCGTTCTCCGCATCACGGGGATCGGCCAGATCGCGGGGCATAAAGCCCAGCTCAAAGAAGGGCTTGCAGTTGTTGCCCAGCCAGATGTCCATCATCATGTCGATGGTGTCATAGTTATACACGGGGTTGCCATGCTCGTCCTCAATATACACATTGGTGGAGCCCCACTTATAGAAGCCATGCAGTATGCCCGTGCAAAGCATATGATGGGCGCGCATGTAATAAGGCTTTTCCAGCTTGCCGAACTTTTCGATCAGGGCCATGCCGCCCGGAGAATGGGTGTAGTTGCACTCGTCATAGCCGATGTAGTTCCAAGTGTGCTCCAGCGTGCCGGTCCATTTGGCGGCGTTTACGCGAACCTGTACCTTCTCGCTCATGGTGACGTCCCTCCATAAAAATTAGCTTATTCATCCTCCGGCTCCACGCCGGTCAGTTCCAATTCCTGCGCCCGGTGACAGGCCACATAGTGTCCCGTGGACACCTCCTGCCATTCCGGAGCTTCCTTTTTACAGCGCTCGGTGCAGTATTTGCAGCGGGGATGGAAGCAGCAGCCTGTGGGCAGATTCGCCGCGTTGGCCACCTCGCCCGGCAGCAGAATACGGTTGAACTTATGAATGGGATCTACCCGCGGAATCGCGGACAGCAGCGCTTCCGTATAAGGATGACGGGGCTTCAGATAAATTTCCTCCGTGGGCGCCAGCTCTACCATATGTCCCACGTACATCACGCCCACCCGGTCGGAAACATGCTCAATCACCGACAAGTCATGAGCAATGAACAGGAACGTGGGCTTCAAGGTCTCCTTCAAGTCCTGAAGCAGATTCAGGATCTGCGCCTGTACGCTCACGTCCAGCGCGGAAACCGCCTCGTCCGCCACCACAAATTGCGGATTCAGCGCAAGCGCCCGGGCAATGCCGATGCGCTGCCGCTGGCCGCCGGAAAAGGCGTGGGGATAGCGGTTCATCTGCTTGCGCTCCAAGCCTACCATTTCCAGCAGCGTCCCAACCTTCTCCGCCGCCTCGTCCATGCTCATGCCGTCCAGCAACATGGGCTCCGCCACGATCTGCAAGACCGTCATGCGGGGATCAAGGGAAGAATACGGGTTCTGGAAGATCAGCGCCATCTGCTTGCGGACGCGCTGCAATTCCTTCTTGTCCAGCTTCAGAAAATCAATGGGCGGCTTTCCCGGCTCCAAATGGAAAAGAATCTCGCCGTCCGTGGGCTCGATCGCCCGCAGGATGCAGCGTCCCAGCGTGGTCTTGCCACAGCCGGACTCGCCCACGAGGCCGAGGGTCTCGTTCCGGTTGATGTACAGGCTGATGTCGTCCACGGCCTTCACCGTGCCGACCTGCTTTTTCATCATGCCGGCCTCGATGGGATAATATTTCTTGACGTGCTTAACGTCCAGCAGCACCTCGCCGGTGTTGACAAACTTCTCTACGGTCATGTCACACGCCTCCCTTCCCGCGCAGACAGCAGCGGACAAAGTGTCCCGGCTCTACCTCGATCAGCTCAGGCACGCCCGCATCGCACTTGCCGGGCTGCATTTCCAAGCAGCGAGAGCAGAAGCCGCACTCCTCCTTGGGGTCAATGGGCACGGGCACGTTGCCGTTAATGGCGTCCAGCCGAGCGCCGGGCACCTTGCGTCCCAGCTTGGGAATGGAGCGCAGCAGCCGCACGGTATACGGATGCGTGGGGTTCAGGAAAATCTGCTCCGCCGTGCCCTGCTCCATCACGCGGCCCAGATACATCACGCAGATGTCGTCCGCCACCTCGGAGATCACGCCCATGTCGTGGGTGATATAGATCATGGACATGCCCATGGTCTCCTGCAATTCCAGCATCAGATCGGTAATCTGCGCCTGTACGGTCACGTCCAGCGCCGTGGTGGGCTCGTCCGCAATCAGAATGCGGGGATTGAGCATTAGCGCCATGGCGATCATGGCCCGCTGACACATACCGCCGGATAATTGATGGGGATAAGCGTTCATCCGCTGCTCAGGGTTTTGCATTCCCACCCGCTTGAGCATCTCGATGGCTCGCTCCTCCGCCTCCTTCTTCACCGCCCGATTGACCTTGGGCTGATGGGTCAGGTAGGCCTCGGTCATCTGCTGACCAATGGTATACACAGGGGACATGCTGGTCATGGGTTCCTGAAAAATCATCGAAATTTCCCGGCCTCGGATGGAGCGCATGAACTTACTGTTGGGCGCTTCCGCCGCCAGATCGACCTCTTTTCCCTCCCGGGTACGATACATCACCGAGCCGCCCTCCACCTTGCCGGGGGCTTGCACGGTATTGAGAATGGAGTGGGCAGTCACAGACTTGCCGCAGCCGCTTTCTCCGATAATGCCGAGGGTCTTGCCCGTCCGAACGGTCAAGTCCACATGGTTGACCGCCTTCAGCAGCCCTTCATACAGCTTGAAGGTCGTCTGCATGTCCCGGACTTCAAGGATGTTTTCAGCTTTCATCGCACATGCTTCCTTTCTTGTCCGTTACTTGTAGGGGTCCGCCGCGTCGCGCAGACCGTCGCCGAGGAAGTTGAAGGCCATTACGGTCACAATAATGAACAGACCGGGGATCATCAGCCACGGACTGTTGGCAATGGCGCTGATATTCTGCGCATCCTTCAGCAGCACGCCCAGCGACACCGCCGGGGAGCGAAGGCCAATGCCGAGGAAGCTCAGGCTCGTCTCGCCCAGAATCATCTGCGGCACCGCCAGCGTCACATTCACGATCAGATAGCTGGAAAAGCCGGGCAGCAAATGACGCACGATCAGATACTTATCCGACGCACCCGCCAACTTGGCCGCCATGACGAAATCCTCGGTGCGCATCTGCAAAATCTTACCGCGCACCGTGCGAGCCAGCGAACACCAGCCGATCATGGACAAGATCAGCGTAATCATGAAATACACCTGCACCGCCGACCAGTCCTTGGGAAAGGCCGCCGCCAGCGCCATCCACAGCGGGATGGAAGGCATGGAAGACAGGAACTCGATAATGCGCTGAATAATCATGTCCGCCGCGCCGCCGTAGTAGCCCGAAATGCCGCCGAAGAAGCAGCCCAAGATGAAGGTGAAGAACACGCCCACCAGACCGACCGTCAGGGACATGCGAATAGCGATCATCACGCGGGAGAACAGGTCGCGGCCCGAAGCGTCCGTACCGAAAAGGTAGAGCTGCGCGCCGTCCACCGTGCCTACAAAGTGAATATTGCTGGGGATCAGTCCCCAGAGCTTATACGCATCGCCCTGCACAAACAGGCCCAGACGATGAATCTCGCTCTCTTCCTTCACCTCGGTATACACGCGCCTGAGCGTCACGGGGTCGTTGGAGCGCTCATAGGTGTACACAAAGGGGCCGATGAATTTGCCCTCGTGCCACATGTGAATGGCCATGGGCTGCTGCAAAATGTTCTTGGTGGAGCGGGACTGAAAATCCTGCGTTGCGAAAAACTCACAAAAGATCACGATGATGTACAGCACCACCAGCACCCATAGGCCTGCCTGCGCCAGCTTGTGCTTTTTGAACTTGCGAACCATCAGCTGCCATTGGGTCGCCTGAAATAGCTTCTCCTGCCCGGACAGCTGCTGCTTTGCTTTCTTTGCCATGGTTGACTGCCTCCTTTCTTTCGCTTACTGATCCACGCGGATACGCGGGTCTACCATGACCAGCAGCATATCCGAAATGAACATGCCGATGACGGTCAGGAAGGCCAGAATCAGGATACATGAGCCGGACAGATACATGTCCTGCGAAAGAAGGGCGTTATACAGAAGCGTGCCGATGGTTGGAATGTTCAGCACGATACCGGTCACGGTCATGCCGGAAACGATATTCGGCAGCATCCAGCCGATGGAGGAAATAATGGGGTTCAGCGCCACCCGCACCGGATAGCGGTAAATCATGCGGTTTTCCTCCAGACCGCGGGCCCGAGCCGCCACCACATAGGGGCGCTTCAGCTCATCCAGCAGCGTGGAACGCATGACGCGCATGGTGCTTGCAATGCCCTGAAAGCCAATGACCAAAATCGGAATAGGCAGATGCTTCATCGTGTCCCACAGCTTCGCCCACGACATGGGCGCGTTGATAAACTCCGGGGAATTGATGCCGCCCACGCTCACGCCCAGCTGTGTGGAGCAGAAATACATCAATACCAGCGCAAGGAAGAAGCTTGGCGTTGCCAGACCGATAAAGCCAATGACCGTGAAAATATAATCGCGGATGGAATATTGCTTGCGCGCCGAGAAGATGCCGATCGGTATTGCCAGCGCGTAGGTAACAATCGTCGTCAGAACCGAGAGCAGCAGGGTAATGGGCAGACGATCCAGAATCAGCTCCAGCACGGGACGCTTCCATTCAAAGGAGGTGCCGAAGTCGCCGTGGAAAATGTTGCCCATCCAGTAGAAATACTGCTCCATCATGGATTTGTCGAGGCCATAGGCCTTGCGAAGCCCCTCCACCATTTCGGGGTCCACCGTACCCATCTCCGACTGAATGCGGGAGATATAGGCGCTTACGTAGTCGCCCGGAGGAAGCTGAATAACAATAAACGAGAAGATAGACACCAGCACCAGCGTCAGAACCATATAGCCCAAGCGGCGCAGCACGTAGGATTTCATTACGGATTCACCCTCACTTCAGGCATGATACGCTCCGAAAAACGGAGGCGGAAAAACGCTGCTTTCCTGCAGACAGACGCTCGATGCTTCACGCTCCGTTTTCCAAGCTCCGGCAGAAACGCATCCCGGAAACGGAAGAGGCGGGAAGGGAAGCAAGCGCCTTCCTTCCCGCCTCGTGAAAACTTACTGCTTGAAATACCAAGCGTCGCAGTTGAAGGGATACCAGAAGTTGTAGTCGTTGGCAAAGATGCCCTCGGTGGGAGCGTTGCCCAGATTCCTGTTCAGGATGATGACGCGGGGCGCCACGGTGGTGCCGATGAAGTACAGCTGCTTGGTCATGTAGGTCAGAATCTCACGGCCCAGCGTCAGATACTCTTCGGTGCCCTGCTGCAGGGTGCAGAACTTGTAGATCTTCTCGCGCAGCTCGATGATCTCCGCCGGGGGCTCCTCGCCCTTTTCGCCGTTGGAGTTGAACCATTCCGCCCACAGGGGAGCCTGACCAATCTCGGTGTTCTCAGAGAAGGGCGGGCAGATCTTGTCAAAGTGCTCGGCGTACAGAGAAGGCTCAGCCACGTTGTCGAAGGTGAATACCTGCGCCTCGCGCTCGTTAGTGGCAAAGCGCTCACGAGCGTAGGAGCGTTCCTGCTGCTTGAAGGTGGTCTTCACGCCCACGGCGGTCCACATTTCAGCAACCATCTCGCCCACGGCGGCGAATTCCTCGGTGGATTCCAGAATGATGTTGAAGGGCTTACCGTCGGGCATCAGGTAGATGCCGTCGCCGCCCATGGTGCAGCCCAGAGATTCCAGACGTTCCTTCGCGCCGTCGGGATCGTACTCGATCATGTAATCGCCCATCCAGTCCTCGTAGAAAGAGGTGTTCGCCGGAGGCACCGCCTGACGGATGGTCGCCAGACCGAAGTACAGGGTCTCGTTGATCATTTCGCGGTCGATGGCCAAAGACATGGCCTCGCGGAAGGTCACGTTGGTGAACAGGCTGCGCAGGGTCTCGTCCTTCAGGGTCTGCGTGAAGGTGAAGGCAGAGTCGGAGCCGCGGCTGTTGTCAAACAGGTAAACGTTGTAGTTACCCTTGTCCTCGTTCTCCTTGTACAGCGTATAGTCAGAAACAGGCAGGGGGTTCTCGCCGGCCGCATCCAGCTCGCCGTTGATGAGCTTCAGGGTACGGGTCTGGGAGTCCTGCACGATCACGCACATTTGCTCGTCGATGTAGGGCAGCTGATTGCCAGCCTTATCCACGACGAAGTAGTAGGGATTGCGCTTGAAATACTTGTTGCCGTCGGTGTCAATGTTGTACAGCACAAAGGGCGTGATGTCGGGGCCGTAGTCCTTGCTGGTCTGACCGCGATCCGCGTGCGCCGCGAAGCACAGCATCCAGTTGGCATAGCCTTCTTCCTTGGCGATCTCTTCCGCCTTGTCATTGTACTTGGCATGATACTGCATCAGGTAATGCTTGGGCGCCCAGATCCAGTTGTTGGCATTGCCCTTCTGCATCTTGGTCAGGAAAGAAGGCATGGAGCTATTGAAGGTCACGATGACGGTATAGTCGCCGTCCTTCTCGATCTTCGCATCCTTCCACATGGACACATTCGTGATGCCCGTGGTCAGGGTCGGATAGACGTCCTCGTTAGTAGCGATGTCTTCATACCAGAACACGAAGTCATCCGCCGTGAAGGGCTCGCCGTCAGACCACTTCATGCCTTCGCGCAGATACAGGGTGTACTTGGTGAAGTCCTCGTTGATCTCGTAGTCCTTCAGGATGAAGGGTTCGGTCGTGGAGGCATCCGGCAGGATACGGAGCAGGCCCACAAAGCGCATACCCTCGGTATCCAACTGGCCGTGGGTGGGACCGAAGCCCGCGCCGCGGAACGTGCCGCCGTATACGCCGATTTCCTCAGCCTTGGAAACGTAGGGTTCCATGGGAAGACGATCCTCCACCGCAGGGAGCGTCCCGGCGGCAACCTCAGCCGCCAGCAGGGGAGATTCGCCATACTTCTGGCCTTCAGCGAAGGACGCCGCAGGGAGCAGCCCCAGCAGCAGCGTTGCCGCCATCAGGATGGACAGGAATCTTTTCATCGTGCAATCCTCCTTGAGAAAAATTTTTCATGCCGTATGCTTTCACCTGCATACCGCAATTCGTAACACTGCTGCCGGGGCCGGACTCACTCTCGAAGCCGCTGCGCCAGGGACGCTTCACCCATGGGCGCTTCGAAATGATGCCCCACAAAGATATCGATATACTGCACCGAACCCTTGACCGCTCGGATGCCATGCTCCTGCATCGCGTCAAAGAACAGGCTGTCGCCCCGGCGCATCAGATACACCGTACCGTTCACCATAAAGGTCATTTCGCCGTCAAAGACGAAAATATACTCCTCGCCCGCGTGGCTCACCAGATGAGGCTTGACCTTCCCCTCTGTCGCCATAATCAAAATGGGCTGCATTTGATGCTCATTGCTCCCCGCCGCAGGGCTGTACATCTGATAGCCCAGCGCCGTGGTCACAAACTGCGAGGGATTCTCAAAAGGGTTGATCGTCCACATGGAGGGCTGCTGACTTTCCGATTCGATCAGCTGCGAGGCCTTCACGCCCAGCGCTTGTGCGATCTTCGTCAGCGTCGCCAGGGCGGGAACCACCACGCCGTTCTCCACCTTGGAGATCATACTCTTCGTCAGTCCGCATTGCTCCGCCAACTGCTGCTGGGTCATCCCCATGCCCGTGCGGGTGCAGCGGATGTTGCGGCCGATGCTGAGTTGGTTGCTGTCAACAGGTTGAATCTCGCTCTTTCTCATGGTTGCATTCTCCTTTTTTCTCCCGGAATGCAGCCGACTTATTGACTAACTAAAAGCTATATTGTTTATTGCTTTTAGCTTAATGTCATTTTTCCGCCGTCTTCGGGATGTAGTATAATTCAACCAAGTTGAATTGTCAAGGGCTTTTCAAAAAATATGCTGATTTATTTTTATTTTCTCCCAAAATAAGCAAAATTCCCCATGGCCTCATGCAGCCGCAGGGAATATGATATGCTTTATATACGCACGCACTCCGTCGCAGTTGATTGTGACGATTTTCCGGTAACTGAGCGTACACTTTACAGGTTGAATAGCCCCCAGCGCCGCACCGAGCAGCCACTGGGAGTCCCGCGCCATTCGCCTCACCCCTTCAAAAACCAATCTTCCTGTAACCCCGCGCTCCCCCGTACCCCTCACGCCGCAAGGTCGCGGCGGCTCTGTCAGCCGCCGTGACCACAACCAACTAACAGGAATCCGCACCCACTTTCAGGCGGAACCAGCCATGAAGAGAGGCGCAACTCAAACGCCCGCCGCTCTTCGGGAGAGGAGGTCTGGGGGAGAGGTGCTTCTCTCAGAGAAGCGGCCTCTCCCCCAGAGTCCCTCACATCTCCATCAGCATCTCCCGTACACGCGTAAAGGCGGTGCGGGCGGAGTTGTAGACGGGAACACGGGTCGCGCCCAGCTCTTTTTCAAGCACGGACATCGAGACCTGCGCCATCACAATCGCGTCCACTTCCTTGGACAGATCGTCAATGGCCTCCAGTAGCATCTCGTTGTGCTTCTTCGGATCACCGGCGCGCAGCACCTTGAACGCCTCGCTGCACAGCACGGGCTTCACAATCAGGTCATCCACACCCGCGTCATGCCCAGCCTCCCGCAGCAAGCGCTCCGAGGACGGCATGGTCGAGGGCAGCGTGCCCAGTAAGCCAACCCGCTTGCCCTGCTTTACCGCCAAATCCATCATCGGACGATCAATGTTCAGAATGGGCGTATTAATCATCGGCCGGGCAAACTGCGCCGCCTGGTTGAACGTGGAGCAGCCCAACATAATCAAATCCACGCCCGCTTCCTCCAAGAAGTGACAATAGGTCGCAAACTTGAAGAAATTCACCTTTGGGATCGTACCCACGGGGGCTTTCAGGTTATCCCGCTGAATGGTGTCGTCGCCCAAGTGCATGACCTCCACTTCGGGAATGATCTCCTTGCAGTAGGGCTCCATGGTGTTCGCCGTGAACACCGCCGCGTGAATGATGCCCAGCGTCTTTCCGACCAGCTTCTGTTCCATCGTCATCTCTCCCTTTTTTCTCGTGTTGCGCCGGCATTCCTGTCTTTCCCGGCGATTCTGCCACCATTATAGCACAGCTTTTTCCGTTTGGGAAGAGTATTTGGAAACTTAGTTGACAATCATTCAACTTTAGGCTATAGTTGAATGGCAACCGATCCCTTCGCTTTCATCTATAAGGAGGAAATGCAGCATGAAATTCGGCTATTGCGTCAACATGATCGCACAGGACGATCACGGCATAGGCTATGAGCAGCTTCCCATGCTCAAGCGCGTCGGCTTCGACTATGTGGAGCTACCGCTTGCGCAGATCATGACCATGGGCGACCGGGCATTCCGCACGGGCCCGCTGGCGGCGCTGGACAGCACGGGACTTCCCTGTCTGGCCTGCAACAATTTCTTTCCCGCGTCCTATCATCTGACCGGCCCGCAGGTGGATGCGGACAGCATTCTGGCCTACGCGAATGCGGCGCTGGATCGTGCAGCGGTGATAGGTGCGAAGCGGGTCGTTTTCGGCTCTGCCGGTGCGCGGAACATGCCGCTGGGCTTTTCCGCCGCCGAAGCCACGGAGCAGTTGGTGCTGCTTCTGCGCCGTCTCGCGGTCATTGCAGAAAGCTACGGCATCACGCTGGTAATCGAGCATCTGAACCTTGCGGAGAGCAATCTCATCAATCGTTTCAGTCAAGGCGTAAGCGTGGCGCGTCGGGTGAATCATCCGAACGTAGCGGTGCTGGCCGATCTTTATCATCTGCGTTTAGCGCAGGAGCCGCTGGAGGACATTCTGGACGGCGGTGCGCGTCTGAAACATATTCACCTTGCACGTGTTCTTGAGCGCTCTCTGCCGCTCCCCGGCGACGAGGAGGACTACCGTGCGCTCTTCTCCCTTCTCCGTCAAGTCGGCTACGACGACACCGTCTCTATCGAGGCTCGTATGCTCCCCGCCCAAACCGAATCCACCCTATCCGAAAGTCTAAAATATTTGAAGGAGTGTGTGTGAGGTACGCTGGGGGAGAGGCCGCTTCTCTGAGAGAAGCGCCTCTCCC
>USCW01000029.1 GCA_900553315.1 uncultured Eubacteriales bacterium | reverse complement strand
GGAGGCGCTTCTCTCAGAGAAGCGGCCTCCCCCGGAGTTCCCCATCATTTCCCCTTTTCTCTGCTCCATGCTAAGATGGCTTCGGCAACAGGCTTCGTCATGTGAGGGACGGAGAGGAGATCGTCTTCGGAGGCCTCGCGGATGGCTTTTAGGGAACCGAAATGCGTCAGAAGCTCCTTGCGGCGCTTCGGGCCAATGCCAGGGATGTCCTCTAGTTGACTGTGTATGCTCGCCTTGCCGCGCAGGGCTCGGTGATGCGTAATGCCGAAACGGTGCGCCTCGTCCCGAATCCGCTGCACCAAATGCAGCTCCGGCGTGTGGTGATCCAAACAGATTGGATCATCCTGATCGGGCAGATAAATTTCCTCCTGCTTCTTCGCCAAACCGAACATCGGCACCTCTGCACCGATCGCCAATAACGCCTCCCGCGCAAACCGCAGCTGCTGTGGGCCGCCGTCGATCAGCACCAAATCGGGTAAATCAGAAAACTTGCCGCCAATCGCCGGGAGCCCCGCCTCCTCTCGCTCCTTCTTCTCCTGTAGGCCGTGTGTAAAGCGCCGCCCTAAAACCTCGTTCATTGAGGCAAAGTCGTTCGCACCCACAACCGTCTTGATGCGGAAATGCCGATATTCCTTCTTCGCCGCAACACCGTCAATAAATACCACCATGGAGGCCACCGACAGCACACCCTGCGTGTTGGAAATATCATAGCCTTCAATGCGGCGGGGCGTTTTCGCTAAGCCCAAAGCCTTCGCCAGTCCGGCACAAGCTCCCACCGTCCGCTCCTGACGAATAGCCGCTCGGGCATTGCGTTTGTCCAGCGCATCTGCGGCGTTCTTCGCCGCAAGACGCACCAGCTCGTGCTTCTCGCCGCGCTTGGGCGTGAGCAGCGTCACCGCACCGCCCTTCTGCTGCCGAAGCCATAGCTCCAGCTGCTCCTTGCTGTCCTCTGGAAGCGCCTGTACCAGCACGCTGCGCGGGATCAGATTGCCATCCTCGTAATACTGCGTCAGGAACGAAGCTAGCACCTCGCCAGGCTCCTCACTCCCCTCACGCGGCAGAGGAAAATGATCGCCGCCCACCATGCGCCCACCGCGCACATAGACGATCTGAATCATTGCGTCCAGACCATCCTGAGCCAAAGCCAAAATGTCCTGCTCGGCCATCTCTGTCTGGATCGCTATTTGACGCTCCATCAACCCCTGTACATCGCGGATTTTGTCGCGCAGTACAGCGGCTTTTTCGTATTGCATTTTGGAGGCCGCGTCGTTCATGTCCTGCTTGAGCTTATCCACCACCTGCTTGTAGTCGCCGCCCAGAAAGGACAATACGCCGTCCATCATGTCCCAGTACTCCACCTCGGTGCATTTGCCCGCGCAGGGAGCCATGCAGCGGCCGATCTCGTAATTCACGCAGGGACGGCGGGGCGTTTTCAGCGGCAGAGACAGCTTGCACGTGCGAAGCGGAAACACATCCCGTACCGCGTCAATAACCTGCTTCACCGCCGTTGCGCCGATATAGGGGCCGAAATACTTCGCGCCGTCCTTTTCCATGCGGCGTGCCAGCGTCAGGCGCGGAAAGTTCTCCTTCAAATCCACGCGAAGATAGGGGTAATGCTTGTCGTCCTTCAGCAGAATATTATAGTAGGGCTTGTGCCGCTTGATGAGGTTGCATTCCAGGCACAGCGCTTCCAGATTCGTCTCGCAAAGCAGGATGTCGAAATCATGGATATGGCTAATCATAGCCGCGACCTTGGGCGTGTGATACGTCTCGCGGAAATAGGAACGGACGCGGTTTTTCAGGTTTACCGCCTTGCCGACGTAAATGATCGTTCCCTCGGCATCCTTCATCAAATAGCAGCCGGGGCTTTCCGGCAGCTTGGCGATCTTCAGTTCCAGCTCGTCATTCCACTTGCCCATATACGCCTCCTGCGGCTTGCAGCTGCTTCGCCCGCTGGAGCAGGCTTTCCCGCTCATTGGGCGTTTTCTCGTCCATCACTTCTACTAATAAGGCGTTAAGCACCACACCAATTTGCTTACCCGCAGGAACGCCAGCCTGCATCAGATCGCGTCCGCTGACCGCAAGCTGCTTGAGCGTAACACAGGCGTTTTCCGCAAGCAGCTCGGTCAATACGGTTTCCTGCTGCTTCGTCCGTGCTTCGACAGCCTCTGGTTCTTCAGTACCCTTCCCCAAAGCATCCGCCCGCTGAAGCTGGATCAGCATCCGCAGACGGCGCTCACCTAGCTGATTCAGACGGTGCTTCATCATTTTGCGCTCGGCTTCCAGCGGAAGATCGTGCTTTTCCGTCAGCAGTACCACGTCCTCCCATGTGGCCCGATCCATCTTGAGGCGAGCCATAGCACTCTCTGCTTTTTCCGCGCTGAGCTTCGCATGTCCATACATATGCCCAACGCCTTTCCCGTCAAGAGTGAATGCCTCCGGCTTGCCCGCATCATGCAGCAGAATCGCAAAGCGAAGCGTTTCATCCACAGGTGCAGCCGACAAGGCGTGCAGCGTATGCTCCCATACGTCATAGGCGTGATGCGGTGTGTGCTGCTCAAAGCCGTACATGGCCGCAGTTTCTGGGAGGATCGTATGCAGCACGTCTGAATAGGCGCGAAGTATCCCAGCCGCCGCACGGCCGCATAATAGCTTGCCCAGCTCCACGCGAATGCGCTCCGCAGCCACACGTGTCAACGTTGGATGCAGCGCATGGATCGCCTCAGAGGTCTTTTTCTCAATCCGGAAATCATAAACCGACGCAAAGCGCAACGCCCGCAGGATGCGCAGCGCGTCCTCCTCAAAGCGCAGGGACGGCTCCCCAACACAGCGAAGCACGCCCGCCGCCAAATCCTCGCGCCCGTGAAAAGCATCCACCAAACCCGTTTGGGGGTGCCACGCCATGGCGTTGACGGTGAAATCCCGGCGGGCTAAATCCTCACGAACATCCGTCACGAAGCGCACATGATCCGGGTGGCGGTGATCGGCATAGCCCTCGTCCACGCGAAAGGTCGTCACCTCATAAGGCACATGGTGCAGCACCACAGTCAGCGTACCATGCTGCAAGCCCGTTTCTACCACATGGCAGTCCTGAAAAATTTGCTTCATTATTTCCGGCGCAGCGGAGGTACAGACGTCCCAATCCTTGGGCTCGCGGCCCAGCAGCGCGTCCCGGACACAGCCGCCCACCACATAGGCCCGATGCCCTGCCTGATTCAGTTTCTCCAGTATATAAGCCGCATCTGCGGGGATCGTCAGCATGAAATTCCTCCTTCGCATCGGCTTTCACACCGCCGATTCCTTGCCGTAGCACAGAGGGACGAAAGCCAGCGCTTATTATAGCAGAAAATACGGCACAGGAAAAGCAGCATGTTCAAACGTGAATTGGAAATTTTGCACAAATGATCGCGCCATATTTTCTCTTATTCTGCAATCTGCCTTTTTCCTTTCCCGGCGCGTTCATCCCTTGCCGCGCCTTGTCTCCCCGTTTTGAAAAAATTTTCAAAAAAGCAGAAAAATCCGTTTACAAATTTCGTTTGCCGTGGTAGAATGTGATGGTTTAAGAGCAGGTTTGACCGGTGGGCGGCTGCACGCCTCTCCTCTAAGGGGTGTGTTCCATCGGTCTGCCGATAAGTCTTCTCAATTTTTCGCAAGCATCGCGCCAAGCGCCTTCCAGCGACGCGTGATGCCGTCCCGCTTGCTTTCACCTCGCGGGACAAGAAGCTGCGGAAGAAGGCGTTCTCGTGGTAGGGTTGCCTCGACAGCGCACGGAATCCGCTTCTTTCAGCGCGGCATAGGGCCGCAAGCACATTTTGGAGGTGTATTACACACATGGCACGCATTGCGGGCGTTGACCTGCCCAGAGAAAAGCGCGTGGAAGTGGGTCTGACCTATATCTATGGTATCGGCCTGGCGACTTCCCAGAAGATGATCGCGGAGATCGGCATCAATCCCGACACCCGGATCAAGGATCTCTCCGAGACCGAAATCAGCAAGCTGCGTGACTACATTGAGCATCACCTGAAGGTTGAGGGCGATCTCCGCCGTGAGGTTTCCCTGAACGTGAAGCGCCTGATGGAAATCGGCTGCTATCGTGGTGTCCGCCATCGTCGCGGCCTGCCGGTTCGCGGCCAGAACACCAAGCAGAATGCTCGTACCCGCAAGGGTCCCAAGAAGACCATTGCCGGCAAGAAGAAGGCCACCAAGTAATTTCGGCCTGACGCAATGATACGCCCCATATGAGGGCACGGAGGGATTAGAATGGCACCTGCCAAGCAAAAGCTCAAGAAGGTATCGCGTAAGCGCCGTGAGAAGAAGCTCGTGGAGCGCGGCGCTGCCCATATCCGTTCTTCTTTCAATAATACCATCGTTACCATCACCGACACCAACGGCAATGCCCTGTCCTGGGCTTCCTCCGGTGGGTTGGGATTCCGCGGCAGCAAGAAGTCCACGCCCTTTGCGGCGCAGATGGCTGCCGAGACCGCTGCCAAGGCGGCCATGGAGTTCGGCCTGAAGACCGTGGAAGTTTATGTCAAGGGCCCCGGTTCCGGACGTGAAGCTGCGATTCGTTCCCTGCAGGCCGCCGGTCTGGAAGTGAACATGATCAAGGACGTGACGCCCATCCCCCACAACGGCTGCCGTCCGCCCAAGCGCCGCCGCGTGTAAGGTATTGAAGGAGGACAACATACAATGGCTGTCAATAAGCAACCGATCGCCCGCAAGTGCCGGAGCTTTGATATTTCCCCGGCCGTGATGGGCTACAGCAATAAGAAGTCTAACCGTAATCCCGGCGGCACCCGTCGCAAGAAGGTTTCTGAGTACGGTGCGCAGCTGAAGGAAAAGCAGAAGGTTAAGTTTGTTTACGGCATTCTGGAGAAGCAGTTCAATCGCTACTTCGAGCGTGCCGCGAGCATGAAGGGCATCACCGGCGACAACATGCTCCAGCTGCTGGAGCTGCGTCTGGACAATGTGGTGTACCGTTTGGGTCTGGCCAAGACCCGCCGCATGGCGCGTCAGGTCGTCGGCCACGGTCACATCCGCGTGAACGGCAAGAAGGTGGACATTCCTTCTTACTCTGTGAAGGTGGGCGATGTGATTACCCTGCGTCCCGCTTCCGCCGAGAAGGAAATGTTCAAGTCTCTGCGGGAGGGCACTTCTGTGCTGACCCCCAAGTGGCTGACCTTCGATGCTCAGAACCTGACCGGCACCGTGAATGCGCTGCCCGCCCGTGAGGACATCGACCTGCAGGTGCAGGAGAACATGATCGTCGAGTTCTACTCCCGTTAATGAAGGACGTCTCAGGCGACATGGCCGCATGACTTTGCCGCCTGGGGCAATGCCCTTCAGGCAAGAACCAATAGAGGAGGGTAAACGAAATGATCGTCGAAATCGAAAAGGCACGCATCGAATGCGTAGAGGTAGGCCAGAACAACTGCTACGGCAAGTTTGTTGTGGAACCCCTGGAGCGTGGCTTCGGCCATACGCTGGGCAACTCTCTGCGCCGGGTGCTGCTGTCCTCCCTCCCTGGCGTGGCGGTCTCTTCTGTGCACATCGAGGGTGTGCAGCATGAGTTCTCTACTGTTCCCGGTGTGAAAGAGGACGTTACCGAGCTGATCCTGAACCTCAAGGGCTTGGCGGTGAAGATGTATTGCGACACCCCCAAGCAGGTCACGATCGATGCTCAGGGTCCCTGTGAGGTGACTGCCGCGGACATCCATGTGGATGACGAGGTAGAGGTCATCAATCCCGACATGCATATTGCGACGCTGAACGAGGATGCGCATCTTCAAATGCAGCTGATCCTCGAAAAGGGTCGCGGATATGTGAGCGCGGACAAGAATAAGAATCCGAATATGCCCATCGGCGTGATCCCCATGGACAGTATCTTCACCCCCATTCGGAAGGTGAACTACACCGTGGAGGATACCCGTGTAGGACAGATTACGGACTACGATAAGCTGACGCTGGAGATCTGGACCAACGGTACCCTGATGCCTGACGAAGCCATCAGCGGTGCGGCGAAGATTCTCAGCGAGCATCTTTCCCTGTTTGTGAGCCTGACCGATCAGGTTATGCCTGTCAGCATGGTACAGCCCGAGGACGACAAAAAGGAAAAGGTTCTCGAGATGACCATTGAAGAACTGGATCTGTCGGTACGTGCCTACAACTGCCTGAAACGTGCGGGCATCAACAGCGTGGCTGAGCTGGTGCAGCGCAATCAGGAAGACATGATGAAGGTTCGCAATCTGGGCCGTAAGAGTCTGGAAGAGGTCGAGCAAAAGCTGGAAGCGCTGGGTCTCGGCCTGCGTCCCAACGAAGAATAAGACGTAGCGGAACCGGGGCGGCATTCCCCCACCCCGGCCGTAAAGGAGGAACATCCCCATGGCACATCAACGCAAGCTGGGTCGCACGGCCGATCAGCGCAAGGCGCTGCTGCGTAACCAGGTGACTAACCTCATCTGGTACGGCCGTATCGAGACCACCGAGGCGAAGGCCAAGGAAGTGCGCCGCATTGCCGACCGCATGATTACCCTTGCGATCAAGGAATGCGACAACAACATCCAGACCACCAAGGAAACTCACAATGACAAGGGCCAGCTGATGACCCTTGAGGTTGTCAACGACGCTCCCTCCAAGCTGCATGCTCGCCGTCTGATGATGGCGTACCTGTACGACCTGAAGGAGCAGAAGAAGGACGACGAGAACAAGAAGGAGTTCAAGGAGCGCACCAAGGATAACAAGCATCCTGTGGTGGAGAAGCTCTTCCGCGAGATCGGCCCGAAGTACAAGGCTCGCAACGCGGAGAAGAATTGCTCCGGCGGTTACACCCGCATCTACAAGCTCGGACCCCGTCGCGGCGACGCTGCCGAGATGGTTATTCTGGAGCTGGTGTAATTTAGTTCTCCAAGAGGAAGGCAAGCAATTGCCTTCCTCTTTTTCTATGCGTCAAGCTTGACGCATTTTTTCCTACTAAACTTTATCTTAACATGAGCGCTTGGGCAATTCAGGAGGAACGTTCCGCATACCTGCCGGACTGATTTCCATTGAAAAAATGGCTGAGCTGAATCATGTCACGACCACCACGCTGCGGCTGTATGCTGCCAAGGCGCTCGGTTGTGACATGTCCCCCGAGGAATTTGAAGCGCAGATCGCGCATCCCACGGAGTTTGATCCTTCCTACGATTGGAACACCAGCGAAGCCATTTGCAACAAGTTGGGCTGACCATCAAGTCCATTACGTAGCAGTACATATCCTGCATCATTGACCATGACATTCATTCCGAGACTCTGTGGGAGAGGCCGCTTCTCTAAGAGAAGCGCCTCTCCCCCAGACCCTCTCTCCCGAAGAGTGGCTGGGAATAAGCTCGACTCTTCCTGCGGAGGTTCGCGCCCATGTTAGGTAGGGCGTGGCTCCGGTGGAGGGAGGCGTCCACGGCGGCGGACAGAGCCGCCGCGGACGTGCGTGGGGTATTGGGAGGAATATTCGTGATGGAAACGGGATTTCCCTTTCGGAGAGGAGGTGCGGGCGGGACGTTTCGCGGATTTTGGGGTAGGGGGAGGGGGGAGAAAAAGCAACTGGTATGAAGGCCAACTTGGAGGGCTTATCCTCAGTCAGCCTATCGGAAAGGCGGTGTATTCAATCTCAGATTGAATACACCGGTCGCTAAAGCGACTTCACTATTCCGCAAGCGGAATAGTGAACCTCTGACAGCCCCCTCTGCGGAGGGAGCCCTTTGGAGGAAAACCGAGCAAAGCCTCCCCTGAAAGGGGAGGTACCCGCGATATGCGGGCGGAGGGGTTCGCCCTCAACGCCGCATAGGTCGCGGCGGCTCTGTCAGCCGCCGTGACCACAACCAAGCTTATCGGAGACGCACTTACCGTACAGGCGGAACCAACTCCGAAGAAGCCTCCAACTCAAACGCCAGCCGCTCTTCGGGAGAAGGGGTCTGGGGAGGAGGAGCTTCTCTCAGAGAAGCTGCCTCCTCCCCAGAATCCCCCACTCGCAAATCTTTTCAGAAAAGCGCCCTCCCTCGCAAAAAAAATTTCGTCCGAGGTATTGACAGAATGGGAGATAAAGATTAGTATATAGACATGGAAACGTTACCGACAACGGTACCGATAACGATTTCTACCGGCAGTGAGCGGAGGCGGGGAAATGAAAATATATACGATCCGCGATGTAGCTCAGCTGGCGGGCGTAAGCGTGACAACGGTGTCCCGAGTATTGAACCATCGACCGGACGTGAACGCGGCCACCCGCGAGAAGGTGGAACGCGTGATGGTGGAGTGCAACTTTGTGGGCAACGCGAATGCGCGGAGTCTCAAGCAGCTGGACGGGGATGTGGCGGCGTTGATATTGCGCGGTCGGTCGAATCCCTTCCTCAGCGGGCTGGCGGAGACCATGCTGCAATTTGCACGGGAGTCGGACGTAAGCTTCCTTATGGAGTCCATTGACGAAAAGGACGATGAATTCCAAACGGCCCTGCGGCTGATGCACGAAAAACGGGCGCGTGGCTTCATCTTCATCGGCAGCCGGCTGGACGAGCGGCTGGAGGTGCTGCGGGGACAGGACGTGCCCATGGTGTTCGCCACCGTGAACGCCATAAACGCAGGACTGCCCCGGGCTGCGTCGGTGTCTATCGATGACCGGCGCATGGGCCGCGAAGCTATGGAGATGCTGATCCGTGCGGGACATACGAAAATCGCTATTTTCGGAGGCAGCCGCAATCAGGGCGACGGTTTGGCGGATCGCTACATCGGCGCACGGGAAGCTTGCGAACAGGCGGGCGTGCCGTTTGACGAAACACGCTACGTGGAAACGCGCTTCTCCTTGGAGGATGCGTATAACGCCGCACGAAATTTCTTTGCCACCCGGTCGGATACCACGGCGGTATTCGCCATGAGCGACATGGTCGCTATGGGCGTGATCCGCGCCTTGAGGGACATCAATCGACGCGTGCCGGAGGACGTGAGCGTGGTAGGCTTCGACGGCGTGGAAATGGGCAAGTATTTCATTCCCAGCCTGTCCACCATCGTGCAGCCGCAGGAGGAAATTGCCCGGCAAAGCGTAGATGTGCTGCTGGACATGATGGAAAAGGACGGCTCCGCACGGCACCTGACCGTGACGGCCGCGCCTCTGCTGCGGGAATCCATCGCATCCCCAAGGCGGTAAAACGGTTGAACCGCTGATATTTTGTACTCATCGCGGGAAAAATACTCCGCGTGAGAATAGAAGGAGGAAATTTTCTATGAAGAAGATCCTTTCTCTGGTGCTGGCGCTGTGCATGGTGCTGTCTCTGTGCTCCTGCGCGCTGGCGGAAGACGTGACCCTGACGGTTTGGGTCGGCGACAATCAGGACATCGAGTGGATCAACGGCGTGATCGAAAACTTCAAGGCCGCTTATCCCGACAATAACTACACCATCAACGTGGGCGTGCAGAACGAGGGCGACTGCTCCAAGACTGTGCTGAACGACCCCACCGCCGCTGCGGACGTGTTCACCTTTGCGGATGACCAGTTCAACAGCCTGCTCAACGGCGGCGCTCTCCAGCAGGTTCTGGATGGCGCTGATGACATCATCGCCAACAACACCCCCGAATCCATCGCTGCCGCTACCGGCGAGGACGGCAATCTGTATGCCTATCCTGCTACTGCGGATAACGGCTATTTCATGTTCTACAACAAGGAATACTTCACCGAGGATGATGTGAAGTCTTTCAATACCATGCTGGACAAGGCTGCGGCCGCTGGCAAGTATGTCGGCTTCCCCATGAGCAATGCGTGGTATTTCTACAGCTGGTTCAAGGGCGCGGGTCTGGACATGCACGTGAATGAGGATGGCGTGACCAATTCCTGCAACTGGAACGCGACCGACACCCCCATCACCGGCGTGCAGGTTGTGGAAGCGCTGCTGGCGATCGCTTCTAACCCCGGCTTCAAGGAAGCTGATTCCGATCCCTTCGTGGCTGGCGTGAAGGATGGTTCCATCATCGCAGGCGTGTCCGGTACTTGGAATGCCAATGTGGCTGCCGAGGCTTGGGGCGACAACTACGCCGCTACTAAGTTGCCTACCTATACGGTGGCTGGTCAGGAAGTGCAGATGGCTTCTTTCTCCGGCTTCAAGCTGGTTGGTGTGAACCCCTACTCCGAGAATCTGGGCGCAGCTATGGACTTTGCGGCTTTCATGACCAACGAGGAGAGCCAGGTTTCTCGTTTTGCCATGCGTCGTCAGGGCCCGTCCAACACCAAGGCGCTGGCTTCCGAGGTTGTGCAGGCTGAACCCGCTATTGCCGCTATCGTGGCGCAGGCTCCCTACGCTGATGTGCAGCGCGTTGGTTCCAAGTTCTGGGACACTGCGGCTGCTCTGGGCAAGATCATCGTCAACGGCAACCCCGATGGCACCGATCTCCAGACCCTGCTGGATAACTGCGTGGCCGGTATCACCGCCGCTGCGGATCAATAATTCTGAAATAAGTAGAGCGACATGGGCCGCCCTGCCCGCCGGTTTTCCAGCGGCGGGGCGGCCTTTCGCGGCCTCCTAAAAGCTTTCCGTTCGCAAAGCGGGTCGAAAGAAAAAAGGAAAGGCTGGAAATTCCCAACGCGTGAAAGCGGCCGCAGCCGCTTTCACGAAACATTGCTACGTAAGGAGCGCAGGCGCGATGGATAAGAAGGCAAGCACGCAGGCCGTCCCGGTGAAGCAGCCGGGAATCGTCCGTTTTTTTGCCTCCGTCTGGTCCTACCTGACGGGGCTGGTGAAGGACTTTGTGGAGGGCGACGTTTGGGTTAAGCTGTCGGCGCTCCTGTGGGGCAGCAGCTGTGTGGCCCGGAAGCAGTACCTCAAGGGAATTCTGCTGACTGTGGTTGAGGCGCTGTTCGCCTATCTCATTCCGGTGGTGTTCTGGCCGTACATGAGCAAGCTGAACACCCTCGGTACGGTGCAGCAGCAGCGTGTCTATAACCCGGAGACCCGTAAGAACGAATTCAACGACTATGATAATTCCTTCCTGATTCTGCTGTTCGGCGTGATCGGCTGCGTACTGCTGCTGGCTGCCGTGACCATGTGGGTGCGCAGCATTCGTGCGGCCCGCGAGGTGGAGGTTCGCGCCAAGGCGGGCAAGCACGTCAATTCCTTCAAGGAAGACGTGGCGGACTGCTTCGGCAAGAAGTTCCACCGCACGCTGCTGTCTCTGCCGGTGCTGGGCGTGGTGTGCTTTACCATCATTCCTCTGATCGTGATGATCCTCATCGCGTTCACCAATTACGACCGCAATCATCTGGTGCCCGCCAAGCTGTTTACATGGGTGGGCCTGAATAACTTCAAGACGCTGTTCAGCATGACCGCAGACAGCACCTTCGCCTATGCGTTTGGCAGGGTACTGGCTTGGACAATGGTATGGGCCGTGGTGGCAACCTTCACCTGCTACTTCGGCGGCATTCTGCTGGCCATGTTCATCAATAACAAAAACACCAAGGGCAAAAAGTTTTGGCGTACCTGCTTCATGGTTGCTATTGCGGTGCCGCAGTTCGTGAGTCTGCTGCTGGTACGCAATTTCTTCGCGGACGCGGGCATTGTGAACACCATCTGCAAAAACATCGGCCTGACCGATTGGCTTTACAGCGTGGGCGCGATCCCCACGGCGAACTTCATTCCCTTCCTGACGCACCCGGCCTGGGCGCGACCCATGATTATTTTGATCAATATCTGGGTCGGCGTACCCTATCAGATGCTGATCGCCACGGGTATTTTGATGAATATCCCCGGCGAGCTGCTGGAAAGCGCGAAGATCGACGGCGCGAACGCGTGGCAGTCCTTCCGCTCCATCACCATGCCCTACATCCTCTTTGTCACCGGTCCCAGTTTGGTGAACGCCATTGTCAGCAACATCAACAACTTCAACGTGATCTATCTGCTGAGCAAGGATGTATACACGACCTCCGACCAGCTGATGGCCAACGCGAACGCCAACGAGGTTGACCTGCTGGTGACGTGGCTGTATCGCTTGACGCAGGATCAGAGCAACTACAAGATGGCCTCGGTCATTGGTATTCTGGTCTTTGTGGTCTGCGCGATTTTGACGCTGGTGGCCTTCAACCGCATGATTAAGGGCGATAAGGAGGAGAATTTCCAATGAAAACTGTGAAAACTCTTCGTCAGATCGGCCGTCATTTGGTGCTGACCCTGCTGGCCGTGTTCTGGCTGATTCCGATTCTGTGGCTGGTGGTCACGTCCTTCGGTGTGGACAAGGGCCCGAATCTGTCCACGTTCTTCCCCAAGGCATACACGCTGGACAACTACAAGGCGATTCTGATCCCCAGCAGCGACACGGTGAACCAGTTCCCGCAATGGTTCATGAACACGTTCACCATTGCCATTTTCACCTGCATTATTTCCAGCCTGTTTGTTTTGATGGTGGCTTACGCCATGAGCTGTATGCGCTTTAAGGCGCGCAAGCCCCTGATGAATCTGGCGATCATCATGAATCTGTTCCCCGGCTTCCTGTCGATGATCGCTGTATACTTCATCATGAAGAACCTGAACCTGACCAACTCCATGACGGGCATGGTGATCGTATACTCAGCGGGCTCCGGTTTGGGCTATCTGATTGCGAAGGGCTTCTTTGACACGATTTCGAAGTCCCTGCGTGAGGCGGCCTATTTGGAGGGCGCGAACGAGTTCACGGTGTTCTGGAAGATCATCATTCCGCTGTCCAAGCCGATCATTGTGTACACGGTCATCAACTCGTTCCTTGCGCCGTGGATGGACTTCATTTTTGCCTCGATCATGCTGAACAGCGGCATCAGCGCGCAGAAGACCGTTGCGCTGGGTCTGTTCGCCATGGTGGACAAGGTGAACCGCAACAACTACTTCGCGCAGTTCTGCGCCGGCGGCGTCATCGTTTCCATCCCGATCTCCATCCTCTTTGTCATCATGCAGAAGTTCTACGTAGAAGGCATCACGGGAGGCTCTGTGAAGGGGTGACGGAGTGGGGAACTCCGGGGGAGGCGGCCTTTCTGAGAAAGGCCCCTCCCCCGGACCCCC
>USCW01000028.1 GCA_900553315.1 uncultured Eubacteriales bacterium | reverse complement strand
CCAGCTTTTCCACGGAAAGGCTGTCCTGACGAATGCGCTGTTCAAACAGATAATCGCTGACCAGTCCGGTCAGCATGGACGCAATAAAATAAAAGGAAAGACCCACCACCAGCAGAAACGCCAGCAATATCTGCCAGCGCAGGGCGAAAACGGGTCTGCGGGGCTTAATCCTTGTCGGTGAAATAGTAACCAACTCCCCATTTGGTGAAGATGAATTCCGGCTTGGAGGTATCGCGCTCGATCTTCTCCCGCAGGCGGCGGATATGCACATCCACGGTGCGTGCGTCGCCCGCGTAGTCATATTTCCAGACAGTTTCCAGCATGGCCTCACGGCTGAACACCTTGCCGCGGTTCTGGATAAATAATTGCAGCAGGTCAAACTCCTTAGCGGTCAGCTTCACGTCCTTGCCCGCGAGGGTAACGGTGCGCTTGACGAGGTTGACCTCCATATCCCGCACGCGGATGACCTTTTTATCCTCCGGAGCGGCGGAGGCGTTGACCCGGCGGAAAATAGTCTTGATGCGTGCCTTGACCTCGAGAATATTATAGGGCTTGGTCATATAATCATCCGCGCCGTATTCCAGCCCGAGGATTTTATCCATGTCCTCGCCCTTGGCGGTGAGCATGATGATCGGCACGTTGGAATGCTCGCGGATGCGCTGGCACACGCTGATGCCGTCCAGCTTAGGCAGCATCACGTCCAGCAGAATCATATCATAATTGCCCGCAAAAAACTTAGCCAGCGCCTCTTCCCCATCCAATGCGCTGTCCGTTTCGTACCCTTCCTGTTCAAGTGTATATTTCAGGCCCTTCAAAATGAGAGGCTCGTCGTCCACCAGTAAAATGCTCTTTGCCATGGGCGTCACCTTCCGCTTCTTCTCCTTACTCACAACAATTATACGATTTTTTATGAAGAAACGCAAGCCGTTTTGAAACATAAATGAAATAATTACGGAGGGGCGGGGGGGGATTGCGAAGGAGGGGGCTTTTCTTCAGAAAAGCCCCCCCTTCGCAAATCTTTATTCTTCTTTCTTTTCTTCGTCCTCTTGTTCGACTGCTTGCTTACTGACGAGGGCGGATTCTACGCGGTGATCGCTGAGAACCTCAACGCGAATATGTAGACCAGCCGCGTCTACCTCGGGGTGCGAACCGTCCTGCGGGATCGTCGTGAACTGATCGAAGATCAGACCGCCCAGCGTGTCGTAGTCCTCCTCTGTCGGAAGCTCCACATCCAACGCCTCGGAAAGCTCCTCCAAGCTCACGCCGCCGTTCACGCGCCATAGATTCTCCGACAGCTTCACAATGTCCGCATCGTCCTGCGGATCCGTCTCGTCGTAAATATTGCCGACGATCTCCTCCAGCAGGTCCTCCATGGTCACAATGCCGCTCATGCCGCCGTACTCGTCCACCACGATCGCCATGTGCATTTTCTTCTGCTGCATGTCGCGGAAAAGCACGTCCGCCTGCACCGTCTCCGGCACAAAGTACGCCTCGCGCAGCAGCTCCTTCACCGTTTTCGGATGCTCCGCATGATTGTTCAGCAGAAAATCGCGGGTATTCAATATGCCAATGATATCGTCCATGTCCTTGTCGTACACCGGGAAGCGGCTCAAACCCGTGTCCAGGATCGTGGCGATAATCTCGTCTTTCGTATCGTGAATACTCAGGCTGGTCACATCAGTGCGGTGAGTCATGACGTCCTCGGCGGTGCGGTTGTTGAACTCAAAGATGTTCTCAATCATTTCCTTCTCGTTCTCTTCAATCGCGCCGCTTTCGCCGCCCATGTCCACCATGGCGCGAATCTCTTCCTCCGTCACTTCCTCGGGCTCGCTGTTCGGGTTCATACCCAGCAGACGCAGCACCCCGTTGGTGCTCTTGCTCAGCAGCCATACAATGGGCCGAAAAATTTCCGCCAGCACGAGGATCACTCGGCCGCTCATTCTCGCAACCTTTTCCGGCTGCTGCATGGCAATTCGCTTGGGCACCAGCTCGCCCAGCACCAGCGTGAAGTAGGACAGGATCAGCGTAATCAGGATGACGCACAGCGTGGTCAGCAGTTGAGGGTCTATCGCAGCGCCCGCGTTCAGAATCGCCGTCGCAAGACGATTGGCAAAATTCTCCGCGGCAAAGGCGCTGCCAAGGAAGCCCGCCAGCGTAATGCCTACCTGAATGGTCGAAAGGAAACGATTCGGATTGTCCGCCAGCTTCAGCAGCATCACGGCCATCTTATCGCCCTCCTCCGCCTGATGGCGAAGCTTAACATCGTTCATCGACAGCACGGCTATCTCCGTGGACGCAAAGTAGGCATTGATCAAAATCAGCACAAGTTGAAACAGTAGCGGACCACCTATGGGGTCGGGTGACAAAGAAACTCCTCCTTCACATGTAAATTTATCCGATTTTTATTATAGCACAAGCAGGACAAAAACGGAAGGGGGAGATTCTGGGGGAGAGGCCGCTTCTCTAAGAGAAGCGCCTCTCCCCCAGACCCCCTCTCCCGAAGAGTGGCTGGGAATAGGCTTGGCTTTTCCTCCAAACTTGTGCGCCCATGCTAGGTGGGTGTGGGTTCCTGTTAGTTGGTTGTATGTGTCTGCGGCATCTGGCAGAGCTTCCGTGGATGTGCGAAGTGGAACCTTTCTACATCATAATAGCATGGAAATCCATCATAAGTTTTCTACGAAACGGTTGCTGGACATATCCCAATGCACAGCGCAAGCCGCTCAACAATCAGCATTTTCCCGCATTTCTTTAGCCCTTCGGCGAGTTTTCCGAAGTCTCGGCTTACTTATATCTCATTACATAACGTATTGCAAGATAATTGCGCCACATGCAAAATAAAACAATAAATTTCCTTTACCCAGTTTTCACCCATCCGAAATCTGGGTATAACAAAACTAAACAGCCGCACGGCTGAATCTATTTCAAACGGAGGATGACCCCTATGAAAAAGTTCTTGGCTCTGGTTCTGGCTCTGTGCATGATGATCCCCTTTGCTGCCTTCGCGGATGAGACCGTGAAGCTCGGTCAGGTGGACTACGCCGCTCACGGCACCAAGTGCTTCGCGGTGCTGACCGTTGCGATGCAGGGTGATACCATCGTGGCCGCCTACATCGACGAGTTCCAGTTCATGGACAAGGACAGCGCCGTTGGCGTGCCGAACAGCGACGCCAGCTTCGGCGAGAGCTATCCCGAGGGCAAGGTGCTGGCCTCTAAGCGTGTGAACACCGAGCTGTACAGCAAGAACATGACCGATCACGCGGGTGCGACCGTCGCGCTGGCGGACAACTACGCGGCCATCGAAGCCTATGTGACCGGCAAGACCATCGCGGAGCTGGAGGCCGAGCTGGAAGGCAAGACCGCTGAGGAGATGGTGGACGTGGTGTCCGGCTGCACGCTGGTGGACACGCTGGGCTACGTCTCCGGTCTGCTGGAAGCCGCGAAGAGCGTAAAGTAATTTCTTTCTCCAATCGTAAAGGCACCTGCCGCAAGCATTCGCGGCAGGTGCCTTTTGTGTCTAATGAAAATCCTTCAAATCTCCGTGAAAAGCACGTTTTCCTCCCCTGACGGTACTTCCTGTACGATCGTTCCGTCCACAAAAAGCGCCGCACCGCCCCTTGCAATGTCGTCGCCCACTTTGTCCTTGCACAGCGAGTTGACGTACAGCACCGGACACCCCAGCTTGCCCGCCTGCTGCGCATATTCCTGCTTGACTGCCGTGTTCCATTCGTTTGCAGGAAAGTCCGTATAGACCGGCCAGAAGACCACGTCCGGGTGCAGTTGATTGATAGCGTCTATATGTCCATCATACCACAAATCGCCGCACAGACCGACCACAACCTTTTTGCCGTGCAGCGTAAAAGCATGGAACGCATCGCCCTCCCGGTAATGCGCATCCGCGAATGCTTCCTTCCAGCCCGGCGAAACGCGCCTGTACAGGTCAGCGATCTTTCCGTCTGCACCTAGGGTCATTTGTGAACTGTAAAAGCTGTCTCCATCCTTTTCAATGAATCCAAAGGAACTCGCAATGGCATATGTTCTTGCAGCTCTACCAATCTCCTGAAGAATTGCATCACCCCGGTAAAGCGCCACTTGACGATCATGCGCCGCCTCAAAGGTTGCGCCGTAAAAGCCCTGCAAGAAAGCCTCACCGAAGAGAACCACATCGGCCCGCCCCGAGCAGCCCTTCATCACATTCAAAATGACGCGCTGATTGTGCTGTACATCGCCGTTCAGAAACCCCACGGCCGCTAATGCACATTTCATGCGTTTTCCCCCGTGCCCTTCACTTATCCTTGCAAGGATAATGATAGTATACACGTCCCGTTTCCTGCTCCGCACCGATCTTATGATAGAATCCGATAGCCGACGCGTTCCAGTCAAGACAGCTCCATTCCATGCCGGAATAGCCGTCCGCCTGAACAAAATCAACGATCTTCGCAAAGAATTTCGTACCAAGCCCGCCGTGCCGGCTTTCCTCGCGCAGATACATATCCTCCAAATGTACCCCGGCCTCTGCGGCAAAGGAACCGAACACAGGATAATAAATGGCGTACCCCACCGGCTCCTGCTCGTATTCCGCAATCAGCGCCGTTGCGATTTTTTTCTTGAAAAGCCACGCATGCAGCGCTTCCTGCGAGGCCGTCATATCCTGCGGCCTTTTCTCGTAGGCCGCCAGTCCCTGAATCAGCGTATACAGCAGCGTAATATCCTTTTCATTTGCCTTGCGCACCGTAAATGCTTCGCTCATGTACCGTTATCCCCTTTTCTTTAATATCCGTATCCGTCAGCTTCCGTAAATTCCCGTTCATGCTGCTTAAAAAATTCCGCATACACGCGCACCGCATGAAGCGCCGTCCATGGCCGAACCTCCACAGGATGCTTATCAAAATCATAGATTTTTGCCCCCGGAAGCGCCAGCAGGAACGGTGAATGCGTTGCAATCACCATCTGACAGCCCGCGTAACGCGCCGATTCCGCCAGATAGTCCGCAAGCTCCAGCTGTTTATCTGCGCTCAGGCTGTTCTCCGGCTCATCCAGCAGGTACAGCGCGTCCTCCGCCACACGCTGGCGGAAATAAAACAACGCGCTCTCTCCGTTCGACAGCTCCCGAATATTACCCTCCCCCAGCTGCTCCCGCACAAAAGCCGATTGTGTTTTTCGCCGGGCGCTGTTGCGCTTCTTCAGTTCGTCGTAGTCTGCCAGACTGCGCACCTGATAGACGCTGTGCCGCGCTTCCGTATGCTCCCGAAACAGTTGCTCACGCTCCGTGTCAATATCTGCGTTCATGTCACGAATGCGCAGCATATAATCAAACACATCGTCGCTGGTAATCATGCGGCTCTCTACTGGAAGCGCCTCGGTCATCTCCGCCCAACAGCCCTGCACATAGGTTTCGAAAAAGGTCGAGGTATTTCCCGGCGTATCCCGCATCAGCTGCAATTTTGCCGCGATCACATTCAGCGCCGTTGTTTTCCCGGAACCGTTTCCACCGTACAGGATCGTGACAGGCGCAAAATCCAGCCGTTCCAGTCCGATCCCCGAAAGGATGCCGAAGGGATACATGGTATTGTAGCAGGTGCGCTTCACCTTCAGCCGCTGCTTCCATTCCCAGTCGCCATCCGGAAAGCGGAAGCTGTCCAGATAGATCATGTTTTGTCCTTCCGTGCCGCCAGCACGTCCCGCAGTGCAGGGACGTCCTTGCCATCCAGCGTTTTTGCAGGATGTGCGCACAGCATGGATTTCAAAATGGCTTCTTCACAGCACTCGCCCACGGCGCGGAAGGGGATATTCATCAGCTCCTCATCCAGCACGCGCATGGTGCTGAACGCGCCCTGCTTTTCCCTTGGGGCGGTGGTGAAGCCCAGCATGATCTCGCCGCTGCCGTGACCCACAAAGGAGCCCAGCCGTGCCATGCCCACGCTGGCCCGCTTGATGACGCGCTTGAGCTGCCGATGGCTTAGGGGCAGGTCCGTAGCAATGACCATAATAATGGAGCCCTTATCGCACTCCGCGAGACCTTCCGGCAGTTCCGCGAACTGGAAGTCCGCCGAGGAACCGTAATTAGACTGCACCAGCACGCCCATGGTGAAGGTTTCGTCACCAATCTGCATCAGCCGCGAGGAAGAGCCGATGCCGCCCTTCATGCCGTAGCAGGTGGTGCCGCGGCCTGCGCCCACGTCGCCCTCTGCAAAGTCAACGGAGGCATTTGCAATCGCCGCACGCACCTCCGCTTCGCCCACGGGGCGCTGAGCAATATCGCTGAGGCTGCTGTCATTGCACTCCATAACGACGGGGTTGACACTGCTCAGCGGTACGCCATCACGCTTGCACCAGTCGAGCATGACAGACACCAATGCGTCATGCACCTTTCCGACGTTCAGGGTATTGGTCAGGGCGACGGGCGTTTCCAGCGTGCCCAGCTCCTCGACCTGCACGAGTCCCTGACTTTTCCCGAACCCGTTCCACACAAAGGCGGCAGCGGTCATTTTCTCAACAAAGGGATTCTCCGTCGGCGGCAGCACGACGGTAACGCCCGTGTGGCAGTTCCCCCGATCCACGGTACAATGTCCGACCCTGACCCCCGGCACGTCCGTAATCAAATTTCTCTCCCCATGCTCCATCCTGCCCACACGCAATATCATAAAATCACTCCTATTATCATGTTAGTTTTACGGAGATTCCGGGGGAGAGGCCGCTTCTCTGAGAGAAGCGCCTCTCCCCCAGACCCCCGCTCCCGAAGAGCAGCTTGCGTTTAAGGTGCGCCGTTCTTCTTCGTTGGTTCCGCCTGTGAGTTGGGCGCGTCTCCGATATGCTTGGTTGTGGTCACGGCGGCTGACAGAGCCGCCGCGACCTTCCTACACTGGAGGCGCTGTGCTTGAGGTGCGCCTTTCTTCATAGTTGGTTCCACCTGAGAGTGAGCGCTTCTCCGAGCTATATGATCGCACACAGAAAGGTTACCTCCCTCGCAATGCTTCGCTATCCGCGTCTCCTTTCCCTGCATGGTGGAATGAAACTGTAAAAATTCATGTGCATTGTATCTTTCGGGCATAGATTCTGCGATTTCCTGCGGAATTTTCTTTTCCCGATAACAGCTATGCAAGTTTAGAACATTAAAAATGCATTTCTGCTCTTGACACGGCCTCTGTGCGGCTGTATCCTTTGGCTATGTGGCGCGGAGCTGCTCCGGCGGAGAACGTGCCCTGCCGCGGCTGTCCGCAGCAAATGATTGATAGGAGGTTTTTCCCCATGAAAAAGCTGCTTGCTTGTCTGCTCACCCTGACGCTTGCGCTCGGCGCAATGCTCCTGCCCGCCTCCGCAGAGGGGAACGTCTATACCGCGCTGTATGGCTCCGAGGTCTCCACCCTGAATTATCTGACCTCCGGCACCACGTGGGATTTGACCGTGGGTGCGAACACGGTGGACACCCTGATTGAATACAACAGCATCGGTGAAATCGTTCCCGGTCTGGCGGAAAGCTGGGAGACCTCCGAGGACCAGCTCACGTGGACCTTCCATCTGCGTCAAGGCCAGAAGTGGTACGACTACACCTGCGCCGAGGTGGCGGACGTGACTGCCAACGACTTTGTGGCCGCCGCCAAATATGTGCTGACTCCCGAATATGATTCCAGCGTGGAGTATATGTTCGAGGAAGCCAATATTCTGAACGCCGCCGCTTATTATGAGGGCGAGATCACCGATTTCGCCGAGGTCGGCGTAAAGGCGCTGGACGATTACACCCTGCAATATACGCTGTCCCAGCCCACTCCCTACCTGCTCTCCTGCATGACCTACGGCAGCTTCATGCCCGCCTACGGTCCGCAGCTGGAGGAGCTGGGCGCCGAGTTTGCCACCTCCAACGACAAGATGTACTACAACGGTGCGTTCATCCTCACCGAGTTTGAACCGCAGGTAAAGCATACCTATGTCAAAAACGCCAACAACTGGGATGCGGACAATGTGAAGCTGGACGGCATCAGCCGCATTTACAACGCTGAGGCAGCCACGCTGGCCCCCACCATGGCCCTGCGCGGCGAGGTGGACTACGCCGACCTGAGCAACGACATCATCGACGACTGGCAGGCAAACTATCCCGACATCATCAGCCGCGGCCGCATCATTCCCGATTACAGCTACTTCTACTGCTTCAACTTCGATCCCCAGTACGACGCCGAGTACGGCCCCGACAACTGGCGCATCGCGGTGAACAACAGCAACTTCCGTCATTCCATCATGAGCGCCTTTGACCGCACCTACGTCATGCGTGCGCTGGAGCCCGACGATCCTGAGTCCCTGCTGCAAAACACCATCACCCCCTCCACCTTCTGCGCGGTGGACGGCAAGGACTATTCCACGCTGGATGCCTTTGCGGACATCGATCAGTATTTCTTCAACGCGGACAAGGCGCTGGAATACAAGGCCAAGGCTGTTGAAGAGCTGACCGCCGCGGGTGCGACCTTCCCCGTGACCATCGTGCTGACCTACAAGAGCGGCACCACTGACTGGGAGAATGAGTGCATTCTGTTCAAGCAGCAGTTGGAAGGCGTGCTGGGCACCGATTACATTAATGTCGAGCTGTACGCCGGCCCCTCCGAATCCTTCCTGTCCGCTACCCGCCGTGCGGGCGTGTTCAGCATGATGCGCTGCAACTGGGGCGCTGACTACGCCGACCCGCTGACTTGGGCCTCTCCCTTCTCCGAAAAGATCAGCAGCGAGACCGGTCTGCATACCGGCAACAGCTACAACAAGATGGACATGATGCTGGACAGCGACTGCACTGAGACCAAGACCCTGCTGGAAGCCTACTACGCCGCCGTCGAAGATGCGCAGAACAGCACCGCCGACATCAGCGACCGCTACAACAAGTTCGCCGAGGCGGAGGCCATGCTGATCGAAAACGCCATGGTCATCCCCTACAACGTGGAGGCCGCCAGCTATCAGGTGACGAAGCTGAACATCTTCGAGGGTCCGTATTCTCCCTGCGGCGTGAGCAACACCCGGTTCAAGTATCAGACGCTGCACGAGAATTTCATCTCCGCGGAGGAATATCAGGAAGCTTATCAGGCTTGGCTGACCGCCATGGGCAAGTAAGACTTCCCCATCCGTGCGACGTTTGCCATCCATACGGTCGCAAGGAGCGTTTATTCTGACATACCGCGAGGGAGGAGCCTCCGCCGTTGGAGGCCGCCTCCCTCGCCTATCCTTTTTTCAGAGAGGACGACAAACGTGGCACGATACCTTGGAAAAAGATTCCTGCGTTCCATCCTGACGCTGTTTATTATTCTGTCCATCGTGTTTATTCTGGTGCGCCAGATGCCGATCGACGGCTATTTCCCCAACATTGAGAAAATGACCGAGGCGCAGATTCAGAACGGTCTGCATCAGATGGGGCTGGATCTGCCCCTGCTTGTGCAGCTCTTTAACTTTTTCAAAAATTTAATTTTGAAGGGCGATCTTGGCATTTCCCGGGTCTACCGCAACAACGTCCCCGTGACGGAAATTCTCGCGCCAAAGATCCCCGTCTCCATTAAACTGGGTTCTCTGTCGCTGCTGCTGTCGATGCTGGTGGGTCTGCCCATGGGCACGTTTATGGCCAAGTATAAGGGCAAATTCTTCGACAATCTGGGCGCGGCATTCATTGTATTGATTGAAGCGGTTCCTTCCGCTGTTTATTATCTGTTCATTCAGCTCTACGGCACGGAATGGCTGGGGATCAGTATGCTGTTCAAGGCCGATCAGCCAAGCAGCTGGATTCTCCCGGTGTTCTCCATGTCGCTGGGCAATATCGCCTATTATGCCATGTGGCTGCGGCGCTATATGGTGGACGAAAGCAAGAAGGATTATATCACCCTCGCCCGCATCAAGGGCGTGAGCGAAAACAAAATCTTCTTCGGCCACGTGTTCCGCAATGCCTTTGTGCCCATGGCGCAGTATCTGCCCACGTCCTTCCTGAACACAGTTATCGGCTCCATTTATATCGAGTCCCTGTACTCCATTCCCGGCATGGGCGGTCTGCTGGTGGACGTTGTGAAGAAGCAGGACAACGCCATGGTATTGGGGATCGTGCTGCTGTACGCCACGGTGGGCATCATCGGCCTTCTGCTGGGCGACCTGATGATGGCGCTGTTTGATCCGCGGATCAACCTGACCAAGAAGGGAGGCGAGCGCTGATGGCCATCTTGAAGCATCCGAAAGTAGACGCGCTGGAAACCAGCCTGAGTGAGCAGCTCAAGCGTGACCTAAACGATCAGGAGCTTTTCTCCTTTGCTCCCTTTGACGAGGAGGAGGCCGAGCAGACCGGCGCCAGCAACTATTCCTATTGGCGCTCCACGCTCCACGCCTTCAGCAAGAACAAGGTTGCCATGTTCCTGCTGGTGCTGATGCTTTCCATCGTCATCTTCACCTTCATCCAACCGATACTGCCCGGGCAGTATGACGCATTCGCCGTCAACAACGGCGCCAACGGACTGCCCCTGAAGAACAAACAGCCCTCCGCCGAGCATTGGCTGGGCACCAACTCCATCGGACAAGACCTGTGGGCACGGCTGTGGAGCGGCACCCGCACGTCCCTGTTCATCGGCCTTACCTGTGCCTTGATCGAGGCAGCGGTGGGCATTTTGATGGGCGTGCTGTGGGGCTATGTCCGCAAGCTGGACGTGCTGTTCACGGAAATCTACAATGTGCTGGACAACATTCCCAGCACCATCATCCTGATCCTTGTTTCCTTCATTCTGAAGCCCGGCGTGGGCACCATCATTTTCGCCATGTCCATCACCGGCTGGATCGGCATGGCGCGGTTCATCCGCAACCAGATTCTCATCATCCGCGACCGTGACTACAATATTGCGTCCCGCTGTCTTGGCACCAGCACCTGGCGCATCATCGTCAAGAACCTGCTGCCCTATCTGGTGTCGGTCATCATGCTGCGGGTAGCGCTGTCCATTCCCGGCGCGATCGGCTCGGAGGTGTTCATCACCTATATCGGCCTCGGCCTCCCCGCCACGGTACCCAGCCTGGGCAACCTCATCAACGAGGGCCGCAAGCTGATGATGAGCCCCAACCTCCGCTATCAGCTGATCTACCCCACCATTATTCTTTCCATCGTTACGATTTCTTTTTACATGATCGGCAATGCCTTCTCCGACGCCGCCGATCCGAAGAACCACATTTGACGGAAGGAAGGCAGTCAACATGCAGGAACCTATTCTCTCCGTGCGCGATCTGCACGTGAAATTCCGTCTGCGCGGACGAACGCTGCACGCCCTGCGCGGCATTACGCTGGACGTTTACGAGGGCGAATCTCTCGCTATCGTGGGCGAAAGCGGCTCCGGCAAGAGCGTATTAAACAAGAACTTCATCGGCCTATTGGACGGCAACGGCTTTGTGGACGTGGGCGAAATCCGCTATTACGGCGCACCCGCCAAGTTTGTGGGACACCCCGCCACCGCCGACGATGAGGAGGGCCGCACCTACGTAGACTTGACCCGTCTGAGCAGGGAGGCCGACTGGCTGAAGATTCGCGGCAGCGAAATCTGCATGATCCCGCAGGACCCCATGACCAGCCTGAACCCGCTGAAGTCCATCGGCAAGCAGATTCTCGAGGCCTTGGAGCTGCATCAGCACTTGAAGGGCAAGGCCGCCAAGGAAGCCGCCATCGCCATTTTGCGGGATGTACGCATTGACGACCCCGAGCGGCGCTACAAGCAGTATCCGCACGAGCTGAGCGGCGGTATGCGTCAGCGCATCGTAATCGCCATTGCCATTGCGTGCCGTCCGAAGATTCTCATCTGCGACGAGCCCACCACGGCGCTGGACGTGACCATTCAGGCGCAGGTGCTGAATCTGCTCAAGGAGCTGAAGAAAAAGTATCACCTGACCATCATTTTTATCACCCACGATTTAGGCGTGGTCGCCAACATTGCCGAGCGCGTGGCCGTGATGTATGCGGGCGACATTGTGGAGATCGGTCTGGTGAATGAAATCTTCTACGACCCGCATCATCCCTACACATGGGCGCTGCTCTCCTCCCTGCCCCAGCTGGGACACCGGGGCGAGGAGCTCTATTCCATCAAGGGCACGCCGCCCAATCTGTTTCAGGAGATTCACGGGGACGCGTTTGCGCCCCGCAATCCCCATGCCCTGACCATCGACCGCATCGAACAGCCGCCCTATTTCGACGTGTCCCCCACCCACAAGGCACGCACGTGGCTGCTTGACCCCCGTGCCCCCAAGGTGGAGCCTCCCGAGGCCATCCGCAAATTAAAGCAGTTGGGAGGGAACACAGTTGGCAACGAATGAAAAAAATACGGTGCTGAAGGTTCGTGATCTTGAAGTAACCTTCGGTTCGGGGCGGCACAAGTTCCGTGCCGTCAAGGGCGTCAGCTTTGACGTATATCGCGGCGAGACCTTCGGCATTGTAGGCGAAAGCGGCTCCGGCAAGACCACCATCGGCCGCAGCATTATTCGTGTCTATCCCGCCAGCGCGGGCTCCATCCAATTTGACGGGCAAGAGATCACGGGCCGCATCAGCAAGGAGCTGGATCGGCAGATCACCCAAAAGATTCAGATGATTTTCCAAGACCCCATGGCGAGCCTGAACGAGCGTGCGAAGATTGACTACATTGTCTCCGAGGGCTTACAGGGGCGCGGGCTGAGCAAGGCCGAAATCAGCGAGAAGGTGAACAAAGCACTTCGAGCCGTGGGTTTGCCGCCGGAGTTCGCCACACGTTTTCCGCATGAATTTTCCGGTGGTCAGCGCCAGCGCATTGGCATTGCCCGGGCGCTGATTATGGACCCGGAATTCATCATTGCCGACGAGCCCATTTCCGCGCTGGACGTATCCATTCGTGCGCAGGTGCTCAATCTGATGAGTCAGCTGCAAAAGGAACGCGGACTGACGTATCTCTTCATCAGTCATGATTTATCCGTCATGCGGTTCATCTGCGACCGCATTGCCGTGGTACACAAGGGTGAGATCGTTGAAATGTCGGACACGGAGACGCTCTTTAAGCATCCGACACACCCCTACACGCGTGCGCTGCTCTCCGCAATCCCCCAGCCCAATCCCGACGTAGAAAAGCACAAGGTCTTGGAAATCTACGACCCATCCTGTCACCACTACGAAACAGATAAGCCCTTCTGGTCAGAGATCGAGCCCGGTCATTTCATTCTAGCCAACCATGAAGAATGCCAACGTTGGAAAAATTGGTAAGCAAGGGAGGGGCTTCTTTTCAAGAAGCCCCTCCCTCGCGCTTCCT
>USCW01000027.1 GCA_900553315.1 uncultured Eubacteriales bacterium | reverse complement strand
CTCCCCCAGCATCTCCGCCTTCCTCTATTACTCGATATTTCTCCAAGCGTTGAACGGGTAGAGAACGCTGCGGACGTGACCTAGAATTTGGTTGCGGGAGATGGGGCCTACGTCGGCGGCGCGGCTGTCGTGGGAGTTCGCACGGTTGTCGCCCATCACGAAGTAGTAGCCTTCGGGGACGGTGTAGGCTGCGAAATCCGACAGGGGACGATGCTCAATGTAGCTCTCCTCGTACTTCTCACCGTTCACGTAGAGATAACCACCCTTGATCTCCACCGTGTCACCCGGCAGACCAACTACTCGCTTGACAAAGTTCGTCGTACCACGGTTTGGATAATGGCAGATCACTACATCGAAACGATCAGGATTGCTGCCAAGATAATCAAACTTGGTCACAAACATGATCTCGCCGTCCTGCAGCGTCTCCAGCATGGAGCCGCCGTCTACCCGCACGGGCTCAAACAGGAACGTGCGGATCACAAACGCAATGGCCAGCGCCGCCACAATGGTCAATACCCATTCCAGCGCCTCGCGCTTGGCGGACTTCTTCGGCTTGCCGTTCTTGCCGGTATTTGTGTTGGCGGGCTGCTCCGCCGGGGTTTCGGGGGTCACGGTCTCGATTTCGGACATGGGAGGATTCCTCACTTTCTGTATTCAGAGATCAGCACGTACTTTTTAGGGCAGACTGCCGCGCGAACCCTCCGCAGGAGTTGTGTCAGCGGCACGAATGCACCTGTTTCATTCGCTCTTTTCATGGCTGCATCCTCTTTTTTATCCGGCTTTCACAGGATACCTCCAAAAGTTACACCCTGTTCATGATTTTTGTCAAGGCACATTCCAATAATTGTGTGTCACGCGGCGATGCACATGCTGTACATGCGCGGCGCAGAGGAAGCGGAGAACGCTGCAAAATGCCCGGTTTTGGCGCTGTTCGGGCGGAAAGGGAAATGTGTGGGGCGAAGCAAGCACACCAAAACGGACGCATTTTTCGCAGACGGCGTCCGCGCTTCCCTTTTCTATCATTATATGCTATAATACCCGTTAGCTGACCATAAACGAGGAGGAAGCCGTTATGTTTGGGAAACTGATGAATAGCTTTTATTATGGCAAAAGCGGTAAGGGCGATTACCGCAAGGAGGACTTACCTAAGAACCGCTGGCAGCTTTTCTTTGAAATGCTGCGCATCCGCTTCTCGGCATTGATCCGGCTGAATCTGATGTATATGATCGTGTGGCTGCCTGCCATGATCGTGCTGATGATGGGCGCCATGAGCCTGCTGTCCAGCGTGACGGTGGAGGCCATGCAGACGGCGGAGGGCTTGCAGGCGCTGCGCGAGACCACCAGCGGCATTGTGATGTCCACCTTGGTGCTGATGATTCCATGCATTGCCATTACCGGCCCCTGCACCGCGGGTATCAGCTATGTGACCCGCAACTGGGCGCGTGATGAACATGCCTTCATCTGGTCGGATTTCAAGGACGCGATCAAGGAAAACTGGAAGCAGGCGCTGGTGATCTCGACCATTACCGGTTTTGCGCCGATCGTTGTGTATGTGTGCTGGAATTTCTACACCGCTATGGCCGCGCAGAACGGCTTTATGGTCGTGCCGCAGATTCTAACCGCCATGCTGGGCATTATTTGGCTGCTGGCGCTGACGTATTTTTATCCGCTGATGGTCAGCTATAAGCTGAAAATGCGTGATCTGCTGCGGAACGGTCTGCTCATGGCCGTGGCGCGGTTCCCGCAGAATCTGGCGATTCGGCTGCTGCATATGGTGCCGCTGCTGATCGCGCTGGTCTGCGCGTATTTCTTCAGCGCCGCGTGGGCGGTCATGGGCCTGTTCCTGTACTATATCCTGCTCGGCTTCTCCATGAGCCGCTTTGTCACCGCCAGCTTCACCAATGCGGTGTTTGATAAGTATATCAACAGCCACATTGAGGGTGCGGTGGTGAATCGCGGCTTGAATCAGGAAGCCGACGACGATGACGATGATGACGACGAGGACGATAACCAGCCCCAAGCCTAATCCACGCGCACGAAGTGCCGCGTGAATAATCCGGGAGCAGCTAAGGCGCTTCTCGTAGAGAAGCCGCCGACAGACAATTCGACCCTCCCGCGCCGCCGTGGACATACACAACTGACAGAAAAACGCACCCCATGCTGCATGGGGACGCAAGCTGGAAGGAAAAGATAAGCTTATTCCCAGCCGCTCTTCGGGAGAGAGGGGTCTGGGGGGAGAGACGCTTCTCTCAGAGAAGCGGTCTCTCCCCCCAGCACTCCCTTCGTATATCCCCCTTATCCCTAGGACAACCTAGCAGCGGAGGTGATGGGGATGACGTGGCGGCTGACGGAGGAAGAAAGACGGAAATATCAGCTCGCGGAGGAGCTGGGACTGATCGAAAAGCTGGAGAAATGCGGCTGGGCAGGATTGCCCGCCAAGGATACGGGACGCATCGGCGGAAGGCTGCACCGCACGGAGCGTGCCGAAAAATAGCATCAAGAATACGCGAGGAACACGGATGTATACGGGATTTGCGGAGATTTACGATGATTTGATGACCGACGTGAACTACGAGGCATGGGCAGACTTCTATTGCAAAATGATGGCGGGCTTCGGCATCCGCAGCGGCAAGCTGGCGGAGTGCGCCTGCGGCACCGGCGGCATGACCCTGCCGCTGTTTAAGCATGGCTTCCACGTCACCGGCGTGGACTTGAGCCAAGACATGCTGTGGCGGGCGGCGCAGAAGGCTCGCGCTGCGGGCATGGCCATCCCCTTTGTAAAGCAGGATATGCGTCAACTGCGGCTGCATCGCCCCATGGACGCGGTGCTTGCCACCTGCGACGGCGTGAACTACCTGCTCGACGATGTGGACGTGCGGGAGTTCTTCTCCGCCGCCCATAATGCCCTGCGTCCGGGCGGCGGACTGTTCTTTGACATTTCCACCCCCCATAAGCTGAAGGACATTCTGGGCAATCAGATGATCTGCGAGGATCTGCCGAAGATTACCTATTTCTGGCAGAATTCCTTTAACGACAAGACCGGCATTCTCGATATGCACCTGTGCTTCTTCGTCAAGCAGGAGGACGGAAGCTATAAGCGCATCGACGAGGTGCAGAAGCAGAAGGCTCATACCATCAAGCACCTGTCCGATCTGCTGTATCAGAGCGGCTTCGACCGGGTGATGGTCTTTGGCGACGGCCGTCTGGAGGCGCCGCGGGAAAGTGAGCGCCGCTGGCACTTTGCGGCTATCCGCCGCCTTGATCCCGCCAGCATGGAGTGACGCGGGGAACTGAATGAGTAGGAGAATAACAGAGCATATGGAAGAAATGCTGCATATTTCGCTGATGAACGGCGAGGCACGCGCCCTGCTGTGCGAAAGCACGCAGATGGTGCAGAAGGCCGCGGATGTTCATAATACTACGCCTGTGTGCGCGGCGGCGCTGGGTCGGCTCATGACCGGTACAGCCATGCTGGGCGTAATGATGAAGGGCGCGCAGGAATCTGTTACCGTCACCATCAAGGGCGACGGCCCTATGGGTACGCTGGTGGCTGTCGCGCACGGCGGTACCGTCAAGGCCTATGCCGACAATCCGCAGGTGGAGCTGCCCCTGCGGGAGGACGGCAAGCTGGACGTGGGCGGCGCGGTGGGTCATCATGGCCGCATGAGCGTCGTGAAGGATCTGGGACTGCGGGAGCCGTATATCGGCCAGATCTCACTGGTCAGCGGCGAGCTGGCCATGGACTTCGCCAATTATTTCACCGTCAGCGAACAGCAGCCCTCGCTGGTGTCGCTGGGCGTGCTGACCAGTGGAGACGCGGTGCTGAAGGCGGGCGGTCTGCTGATTCAGCCTCTGCCCGGGTGCAGCGAGGAAACCCTCAGCCAGCTGGAGCTGCGCACCCCCATGTTTGCGGACATCAGCCGTGAATTGACCTTCGACAGCCCCGAAGGGCTGATGGAGGGCTGGTTCCGGGGCATGGAGCCGAAGATTCTGGAACGTACGCCCATCGGGTGGGGCTGCTCATGCAGCCGGGAACGCATGGAAAAGACGCTGATCTCGCTGGGACGCAAGGAGCTGACGGAGCTCAGCGAGGACCCGGCTGGCGCGGAGCTTAGCTGCCACTTCTGTCATAGCCACTATACCTTCACGCCGGAGGAATTGAAGGAACTGCTGGCACGGGCAAGCCGTCCCTGAGGCATGACCGGGGAAGGAGAAACATACAAACATACATAGGAAGACCGGGGGATGCCCGGATAGATTCCCGCTGCGATGTACCGCAGCGGGACAGGAGGATGGATGACTGGAACGCGGGATTCCGGGGGACGTGTGGTTGCCTTTGCGCGGCCCACGGCTTCCCTGAAGCGCCGGGCGCAGACGCTGCGCCAAAAGGGGCTTCGGGTGGAGGCGGTGGAGCTGATGCGCATGGCCTTGCGGCAGGACGATACGCCGCAGAACCGATTTGCGCTGGCGGAAATGATGTTTGAGATGGGGAATCTGTCTCAGGCACGGTGCATGGCCTACCAGCTTTGCGCGGAGGCGGAGGCGCCTCGCGGCGCATATTTTCTGTTGGGGCTTTGCCAGCATGAGCTGGGCAACCAGACGGCGGCCATGGACGCGATGTATCATGATTTGCAGCAGGACAATGAAAGCCCGGAGAGCGACGATACCCGGGAGGTGCTGTCTTCATGGTCCATGGAGCAGGAAGATAGAGAGTGCTTCCGGCTGGCGGGATTGAAGCGGCGGGCGATGCTTGCAGCATCGGAAGGGAATTATGCCTTGGCGCGCAGACGAAGCCGCCGGGGCATTAAGCTTTCGCGGGATCGGTGCGCGGCGCGGCTGGAGGCGGCGGTGCTTGAGGTCGCCATGGGTGCGCCAGAGCGGGGACTGCCGCTGACGGCGGCGGCCCTGCGGGAGAATCCATCGTTTCTGCGGGCGCACACGATGCTGTGCTGTCTGCTGTATCGGTTGGGAAAGAAGCGTGCGGCGTGGGGTGTTCTGCGGGCGATCAAGCTGCCGGAGCCCAGTTGGGCGGACGATCAGCTGCTGCTGGCAACGGGCCGCTATGTGCAGGATAGCGTTTTTCTGCGGGATTATGCTGAGGCGCGTCTGCGCCGGGCCGGCGGAAATATTCCGCTGCTGCACGCGCTGGCGGACGCTTGCTGGGAGCTGGGCGACCGGGATCGGGCGCATTTGGTCTGGGAGCATATTCTGCGGGTAGATCCGGAGAATCTCCGGGCGCTGTGCCTTTTCCATTGGGAGAAGACGGAGACGCGAGAGCTTCCGGAGCTCAGCGAGCTGCCGCAGGAAGAATTTTATGACGCGATGACCCGGCTGTATCTCGCCCATCAGGCGGGTGCAGGTGCGGCTGAGCTGCTGCATCCGGACAATCCCCTTCGGCCGTGGATCAGGTTCATGCTGACGATGACGGAGCCCCAGCTTCAGCGGGCGGCGCTGTCCATCCTCGGCGCGGAAGATACGCCTGAAGCCAGGGAGGCCCTGCGGCATCTGCTGGTTTTTCCGGATACCAGCGAGAGCACCCGGCAAATGGCGTTGCTTCGGCTGACGGATTGGGGCGAGGAAGGCCCCTTTGCGTTCTTGACGGAGGATCACCTGACGGAAGCGACCTTACAGCCGCAGCAGGATCGAAAAAAGCGGCAGGGAAACGTCTTTATGCGGCTGCTGCTGACGGAGACGCGTCGATACGGAAAGAGCCGGGAGATCGCCGAGCTGGCGGCGGAGATTTGGCGAAAGCTGCCGCAGGAGTCGCGCGACCGTGCGGCAGGCGTGAATGCTTATGTCTGGGTCAAGGCGGTCGAGGCGCTGTATCTGATGAAAACCGGGCAGACGGAGCAGGTGCGGCGGCTGATGCTGCGCACGCCCGTGTCGCCGCGGCGGATCAGCCGGGTACTGCGGGAGATCGGTGCAAAAACGGGTCTGCCGGAAGGCATGGAAGGAGAAGAAACGCATGAAGTGCATTAATTTTGACGAGCATTTTGCCGATTATACCTCGCAATGGATGAAGGAGCACGGCAAGGAATATAAGAATTACGACGCCATGGAGGCGGATATGCCTCGGGTGTACATGAATTTTCTGAACACCCCCGCCAAGTGGCTGGACGGCGTGACCCCTGGCGCGTATTTTACGCAGTTTGAGGATGCGAAGGTGCTGGTGGACTGGCTGGAGGATTATTGCCGTCAAGGCGTGCCGGTGCCTGACCTGCTGATGGATCAGATTCAGACGGTGGGCCGTCCCTGCGAGAAGCGTCTGGTGGCCATCTTGAAGGATGACGAGGCCTGTGAGGAGGCCAAGATGACGGCCATCGGTCTGCTGCGGGAAATGGAGTCCACCGCGCCGAAGATGCTGTATATTCAATGGCAGTTGAATCGCGGTCAGAAGGATGAATTGAAGGACAACGCGCTGGAAAGTCTGGCCGCCATGGGCAAGGAAGCGCTGCCGCAAATGCTGCAGGAGCTGCCCCACGCCAACGATGCGGGCAAGGAAGCGCTGCTGGATGTGCTGAGCAATTTTCCCGGCAACGAGCAGGTTTTTCAGCTTGCCCTGCGTTTATTCCGTGAGAATCCCACGCGCCGTGCGCTGTTCGCGGGCTATCTGGGCAAGCTGGGCGACGAGCGTGCGCTGGACGACTTGATGAAGGTCGCACTGGACGACACGGTGGGGTATCTCGACTTTATTGAGCTGCGCAACGCCATTGAGGAGCTGGGCGGCGTAGCGCCCGAGCGGGAGTTTGACAACGACGATCCCGATTATGCGGCGCTGCAGGGGATGGAGTAAACGCTCTTCAAGCAACCGAGAGCGCGGAGCCGTCAAATGAGGAGGCACATTGGTTACACTACAGGATATTAAGCAGAACGAGGCCATAAAGGCCATGATCCGTGCGGGCAACCGTTATTTGGAGGCGTTGGGCTATACGGATCACGGGCCGCGTCACGTCAGCTACGTGAGCCGCACGGCATCGGGCATTTTGTCCGCGCTGGGGTATTCGCCGCGAGAGGTAGAGTTAGCGGCTATTGCGGGATGGGTGCATGACGTGGGCAACGCGGTGAACCGGCACAATCACGGGCCCAACGGAGCTATTATGCTCCTGCCCATTTTGAAGGACGCGGGCATGGAGATGAACGACGTGATGGAGATCATTACCGCCGTGGGCAACCATGAGGAGCAGAGCGGTACGGTTTCCAGCGCGGTGAGTGCGGCACTGGCTATTGCGGACAAGAGCGACGCGCACAAGACCCGCGTGCGCAACGGCAAGCCCGATCCTACGGATATCCACGACCGGGTGAATTTTTCCATTCAGCAGAACAGCGTGACGGTGGATCGGAAAAATCACGTGATCCGTCACGAGCTGGTGATGGATGAAACGTCCTCGGTGCTGGAATACACGCAGATTTATACGGCGCGGATCGTCATGTGCGAACAGGCAGCGGCGTTCCTGAACTGCGCTTTTGAGCTGGTCATCAACGGGCAGACGGTCAACAATCGTCCGCCGAAGACGGAAAAGTAACGGGAATTCAGGCGGGAAGCGCGTCTGGAAACGGGCGGCTCCCCGCGCTGTACTTTTGGAAAGGAGGCGGCGCAATGCTTTGCCAGAAATGCGGCGTTTATGTGAGCGACGATGAGATTTTATGCCCAAACTGCGGCGCGCTGCTGGACAGACATGAACAGGACAGCGGCGTGCGGGCTATTCGTCAAGGGAAAAAAGGGGCTGCCCCGATGCCCGCAGCCGCAGAGAAACGCACGCCCCATCGCCGGAGCGGCGCGAGCCGTCCCAATGTGGAGAAGTCTGCGGAGACTACCTCGCGTGTCTACGTGGACGCAGGGGTGAACGGCGGCGCTGCATCAGAAACGCAGGTTCCCCTGACCATTGACGAGGGCATAGCGCCGGAAGCGCGGATGCCGGGTATGGAGCGCTACGGCCGCAGAACCTACGGCACGGGACGCGGGCAGACGCAGCTTCCCGGCGTACACGCGCCTAAGCGTCGCAAGGGCGTACACAAGGTCAGCAATCATATGATAAACTGGGCCAAGATGAGCATCGCGCTGGCGGCGGCGGCGGTGCTGCTGCTGGTGGGCGCGTATTTCTATATCACGCGCACGGCCTCGGGTCAGCGCATTTTGGCGCGGATGGGCAAGGATACCACGGCTACGGCGCTGTGGGAGGTGGGCAAGGAAGCCCTCGACGTGGGCAACATCGACCAGGCGATTATCGACTTTGAAAAGGCTCGGGAGCAGGACGGCGAGGATAATGTCAACGTGGACGGTCTGCTGCTGCTGGGCAGCGCCTACGAGGCCAACGGCATGGCGGAGGAAGCCATGGCGCTGTACGAGGACATTTACACGAACATCGTGCCAACCCGTCCGGAGGCATACCGCAACATGATCCGGCTGCTTCAGGCGCAGGATCGTGACCCGGAGGCGGCGGTGCTGATGCAGCTGGCCTACGAAAAGACGGAATTGACGACCTTCCGGAACATGAGGAACGAGCTGCTGCCCCAGTCGCCGGTGGCGGATTTGACGGCAGGTCTGTATAGCATGACGAAGGAGCTGACGCTGACCTCACCGCAGGGATACGACATTTATTACACCATGGACGCGAATGCGGTGCTGCCGGATGAGGGCACGCTGTATACAGAGCCCATCTTTCTGGACGAGGGCATCTGGGCTTTGCGGGCGGTGGCGGTGAGCGACGATCTGGTGAGTGACGAGCTGACGGGCACGTATAAGATCATCATGCCCTCGCCCCAGAAGCCGGACTGCACTCTTGCACCCAACACTTACAAGCAGCGTCAGCGCGTGCGTCTGCGCGTGGGTGCGGACAACCAGATGAAAAAGGGTGAGGAGTACAGCAAGGAAAAGGATATTACGATGTATTACACCATCGACGGCTCCACACCTGACGCAGATTCACCCATTTACAAAGACGAGGCCATTGTGCTGCCCGGCGGCAAGGTGACGCTGAAGGCAGTGGCGGTGAACGGCTACGGCAAGGTGAGCAACGCGCTGGAGGTGGGATACGAAATTCTCACGGGGCCTTTCCCACTTAAGAGCTATGTGAATACCGACTTGATGGCGAACCTGACCCTCGGCACCACGACGCGGGACGCGTTTGTGGAAAAGTACGGCGAAAGCCAGTCCACGGAGGAGGTCACGCAGGAGGGCTTCGACGCGCCCTGCGACAAGCTGATCTATCCGTGGGGCTACGCGGTCATCGGCAAGCTGCGGAACAAGGACGTGCTGGTGGAGCTTTATGTAACGGACGGCACCATTTCCGGGCCGCGAAGCACGGCGGTGGGCAACAGCGAAAGCGACGTAGTGGGGCAGTTCCGCGATATGGGACAGGTGGAAAGTCCCTCGGGCAATCGCGGACTGTACAGCAACAGCTACGGCACGGGAAAAATCTACAAGCTGGAAAACGGCAAGGAGATTCGCTACGTGGCGAAGCTGGATGACGGTGCGGTCTGGAATCTGACCTACGAGGTGAACAGCACGGGAACGGTGACGGGCATCCGCTGGCAGCTTGTGCCTTGATCGTGAGCTATTGAAAAAACGGCTGCAATGCTTCCTTTTGAAGCGATTGCAGCCGTTTTTTGTACTTTCAGGCAAGAAAACGCATCGGATTTTCTCGCACATCGGCACATTCCGTCTACTTTTCGTGAAAATCTCACAGGAAAAGCAGGAAGTGCTATAATGCTCCCAGATCAGTCGTGAAGCAACTGAATCCACGCCGATACAGGAGACGTATACGGCGAAACCTGACAGATCGGGAAGGGAGCTGAACAAGCGTATGGAAGAAATTCGCGTGCTGCTGGTGGATGACAATGCGGAACTGCGGAGGACGCTCCAAGAACAACTGAATAAGCAGGAAGGTCTGCATGTGATAGGCGAATGCGCCAATGGTCTGGAAGCGTTGGAAGCATTGGGAAAGAGTCGGGTGGATGTGATGGTGCTGGACATCATCATGCCGCAGATGGACGGTTATGCGCTGATGGAGGAATTGCGTCGTCAGCAGCTGGAGCGGATGCCGCGGATCATTGTGGCAACGGCGCTTGGGCGGGATGATTTTGTGATGCGTGCGGTAGAACTGGGAGCAAAGTATTACATGATTAAGCCCTTTGAGACACAGGCGTTGGTGGCGCGGATTCGAGAGGTTGCGGGGCAGACGGGCGGCGGAGAGATCATTCAGCTGGGTGCGCTGCAGCATGCGCAGACATTGGATGAGAAGCTATCGAGTCTGTTCCTGACGATTGGCATTCCGGCGCACATCAAGGGGTATCAATTCCTGCGCGAAGCAGTGAAGATGGTGGTGGAGAATCCGGACGTCATCAATCGGATTACGAAGGAACTGTATCCGGGCATTGGCAAGCGTTTCAACACGACGGCCAGCAAGGTAGAGCGTGCGATCCGTCACGCCATTGAGGTGGCGTGGAGCCGTGGCCGCATAGAGACCCTGAACCGCGCCTTCGGCTGCAAGGTGGCCTCCAAAGACGACAAGCCCACCAACGGCGAATTCATCGCTATGATCGCCGACAAATTAGCAATGGAACAGAGGACAGCGTGAGGGTGGGGGACGCGCTGGGGGGAGAGGCGGCTTCTCTGAGAGAAGCCCCTCTCCCCCCAGATCCCTCTCTCCCGAAGAGCGGCTGGCGTTTGAGGGATGTGTTTCTGCGGAGTTGGTTCCGCCTGTATGGGGGCAAGGCTTCTGATAGGCTTGCGTGAGTCCACGGCGGCTGACAGAGCCGCCGCGGACATGCGGGGTGGAGAATCACGGCTTAACTGATCAATAGCTATACGGTTGAAAATACAACTGCAATACATAAAAGAACACGCCCCCTGCCGTTTTTTCCGGCACAGGGCGCGTTCCTTTATCTCCGTATTCTGCCTTATCTTTTTTTAGTCCTTCAGCGAGATCATCTTCGTTTCCAGCGGCTTCAGCGTCACCGTCTTGTCTCCCTGATCGGTATACAGCACGGCGGTCGTTTCTTCCTCCGCGTTGTTGATGGCCACCAGCATGCGATCCGCAGGATAGTATGCTGTCTCCACCAGCGCATGATCAGAAAGCCATGCGCTGTTCACCGGCAGATTGCACGCATACAGCAGAGTTTCCAGCAGCATCCGGGTGCTGGCGGGATTCACATGGAAGTGGCTCATATAGATGCCCTTGCCCTTGCCGAAGTCGTGTACCGTCATTTGCGGCACGCCGTTCTTCGCACACAGTACATGCGTGTTGCCATCCGTCAGGTATAGGTGCGGCAAGTTGCCAAGGCTGCTCTCCTCCACCGTGATGGGCAGATCACGCTCCACCTCAAAGGCCCAGCGGCCGTGGCACACGCGGGAGCCATCGTCCTCGTCCATGCCCAGCACATGCGCCATACGGAAGAGGCGGTCATAGCCCGGCGTCGCGGAGGGCTCGCCTACGCCGATAAATGCGCCGCCCTCATACACAAACCTGGTCAGCTCACTCACCAGCTCCTCGCTCTCCCATGCCTTGCCGCCGCTCCATGCGTCGCCCATCCGACCCGCGTTGATGACCACGTCCACGTCCTTCAGCGCACCGTTCTTCACGTCCTCAAAGCTGATGAACTTCACATCCACCGGCAATCCAGCAAGAGCCTCGTTGATGTGGATCAGCGCATGCTTGTCCGTCTCATGGAAGTGACCGGACAGCGTCCAAGAGCGCAGCTTGCCCCACGTGTGCAGCACCGCCACGCGGATCGGCAGCACATAGGGTGCGCCGTTCTTATGAAGCTGCTTAATGGTGCGGAACTCGTCCGCAATATCCGCAATCGCGTCGTTAAACGCGGGGAAATTCTGTGTCAAATGCAGATAGCCGCCCAGACCAATGCGCTCCACAGGCTGACGGAGCAGCGCACGGCGCACGCTGCGCCAGTAGCGCACCGCGTCCTTTTCCGGCGTGCCGCCCTCGGAGAAGGTAGGCGTACCGTTCAGGCCAACGGGGAACAGATAAGGATGGAAACGCAGCTCATGCACCGGCACCTTGGCATAAGCGCACAGGCGGCACTCAAAACCGCTGAACACGCACTTGATCAGGCCGTCAAAGCCAACGGACTGGAACCGTTCTCCGCAGGGCTCCATGCCCACCCAGCTATCGTCATAGAATACATAGGCCTGCTTGCCATGCTTGTGGATGATGTCCACCAGCACCTTGGCCTTTTCCGCCACGAAAGCCTGCATGAAGTCCATATAATCCCGCTTCGCCTTCGTGGGCGGCATATGCGTCACCTGATGCTTGCCGCCGTTCACAAAGTCCTCCGCCGTCAGCGCGTAGCCGTACTGCTTCTTGAACGCGTCCAGCGCCGCAGGGCTGACCGTGAAGTCATAGCTCGCCCAATCGGTAAACAGATTCTGATTGCGCGGGTCGCTGCCCCAAATCCACACGAAGTTGTAGAACAGGCTGGTCAGCCGCACCACATTCGTCTGGGGATTCTGCACGCACCAGTCCTCCAGCCATTGCTGAAGGTACGCCCACGCCGCCGGATGGCGAGGATCCAACTGACGCAGATGCTCGCTCGTCCAGTGATTGGTGGTGTGGTTGTACATGTTGATCTCTTCCCAAATGCGCCAGCACAGGAAGGAGGCCGTATACTGGTGCCAAGGCGTGCAGCCCGTCACCGTCACCTTGCCGTCTGCGTAGCTCCATTGCGCCCGCGGAACCTCGGCATTGGCAGTACGGTCGTACACCTGATAATAGCGCAGCGCGTCAGCGGTATCGTTCAGCTCGAACTGCTCGGTGAAGTAGCCGTCCATCAGCGGAATGGTCATGCTCTCCCCTGCCGCAAGCACCGGCTTGGACATCAGGAAGGTCTGCTGCTGGCTGTCGGGATGCTCCGCCGCAAAGGCGTTGTGCTGACGGATAATGCAGATGGTCGAATAGATGCGGTAGCCCGCGTCCACGATCTCATCAGAAAGCTTCGTGCCGTCCGAGTCGCGGATCACGTCGGCGCCCCACTTCTTCGCCAGCTCCAGCGTGTACTGCTCGTAGCCAGCCTCGCCGGGAAGCGTAAAATCGCCCTTGGAAATCGTACTCATTGGTGTATCTCCTTCATCCTTCGGTTTGCCCTGCCGGCAGTCTGAAAAGATTGCGTCACTCCGTAAAATCATGATATTCCGTGGGGAAGAACTGGAAATTGGAGGGCGGCAGCGAATTAAAGTACGCCGTCACGATGGGATTTTCCTCGCTTCGTATCTTCTGCCGCCATTGGCTGGGCGAAATACCGTGAATGCGCCGGAACTGACGGTTGAAGCTGGACGAGGACGGATACCCCACCTGCAAACCAATGTCCGTAATGGAATAGTCGCAGTTATACAGCAGCACGCAGGCCCGGTCGATCCGCACAATTTGAATATAATCCAGCGGCGACCAGCCCAGCACCTGCTTGAACAGCCGCCGAAAGTGCGACGTGCTGACATGGCAGAGATAGCTGAGCTTCTCGACCGAAATCTCCTCCATATAATTCTCCGCGATATAGGCCACCGCCGGTGCAATGCATCCCAGTTGGCTGTTCACGTACAGGTTGTTCTTTGTCTTGCCCGAATAGCTGCGCAGCAGCAGCAGGAACAGCGTCCCGAAAAGCTCGCGGACAATGTGATGATAATGCACCTGCGTCTGCTCCATTTCGCTGATGATAGCTTTCAGGATCATCAGGATTTCGGGATGATCCGCCTCGCTCAGTACGCATTCCTCGCCGCCCACATCCCGCTGATACTCGCTAATCATGTTGATCAAGCGCGGGCTCAGGTTGGAAAGCATGGCCTGTGGATCCACATAGATCCAGTTCCAACTGCACTCTTCTCCCGCTTGAACCGTGTGACCGTGCGGAACGTTAGGCGGCGCAATTACCAGACACGGCGCCTCAAAGGGCACCTCGCTCTTGCCCACATAAAAGACGCCCTTTCCCTCTCTCGCAAAGCCCAGCTCGATGCAGTTATGAAAATGCATCCGCGTCAGCGGCTCCGGCACGTCCTTCCACGAATCCCCCAGCAGCCCGATCACCGGGAAGTTTGCCGGCAGGTCAAAGTGACGATAAAAAATATTTTCCTGTACCTTGCCCTGATTCAATGCATTTACCCCCTTGAGCTGTGCAGCGCTCCGGCTGTAAATACATTATATTACTTTGCAAGCATCATGTCCAGAATAACACGGTCGGTTTGATTCATCCCGACGATGCCCAGATTGGCCAGATTGCGAATGCTGACCTCCACGTCCTCCGCCACGCAGATGGCCCCGAGGCGCGAGACGATGGCCTCGGAAGATATGCGGCGGAAATCGAAGCGCTGGCAACGCGAATGGATGGTCTCCGGCACCT
>USCW01000026.1 GCA_900553315.1 uncultured Eubacteriales bacterium | reverse complement strand
AGAGGGGTCTGGGGGGAGAGGTGCTTCTCTCAGAGAAGCAGCCTCTCCCCCCAGAATCTCCCCAACCCCACCGTCTTTTCGGGAGGGAGCGCGAGGGAGGGGGCTTTTCTACAGAAAAGCCCCCTCCCTCGCATTCACACTCACCACATGAAAGGAGCTTTCCTTGGGCAGCGATGTTTATGAAGTGATTTCCTTGGCGGCACGGTATTGGTTTACGTTTTTGGGCGTGCTGATCGTCTGGCGATCGTTTCGGTGGCTTCGGAAGGATCGAAAAGCAAAGCACCGCCGACTGAAGCAGCTGCCTGACGCGGGCATGGTCGGCGAGCTGGTCGTCCTCGATGGCTCCAACGAATTGCCGCCCGGAACAGCCCTGCCCCTCCCGCGAGAGGGCACCCTTGGCTGCCTCCGCACCTGCGACGTGACCCTTCCTGCCCCCGGCGTAGCCCCCTGTCACCTCGATTTCTCCTTTCAGGACGGCAAGGGTCTTCTTATTTACCCCCGCGTGCGCTGCGCCGCGCAGGTGGACGGCAGCGAGCTTACTGCTCGCAGCCGCTCCCGGGACTATCCCATGCACCATGGCTCCCGCCTCATCGTCGGAGACGCAGTGCTTCGCCTCCGCCTGTTCGTGGGGCTGGAAACCGAACAACACGCCGCCGTGACGCAGGATGAGCCTGCCGAGACTCCCGTTTCGGAGGCCCCGCAGGCCGCCATGGATTGGCAGAATACCCCTTATGTCTATCACCAAATTCCTGCCGCGTGGGTCGATCAAACCGGTCAGTTCCAGCCTATGACGGAGCAGAACCCGCCGGACGGCTGGCAGACACAGGCGTATTATGATCCCCAGACGGGACTGCCTTATCCGCCCGCACAGCCGCAGGACTGGACACAGCCCATCCAGCTTCCGCCGCAGGGCGACCTGCCCTATGTCCCCGCAGAACCCACACAGCGCTGGACGCCGCAGGCGCCGGACGCACTCCCTGATAACACACCCGCCGACGAGGAAGAGGACTTCCAGCCCCGGGCCGCGCGAGGCCGCAAGCGCCCGTTCATGAGGAGGAGAGGCCATGGCGAGGAATAAAAAAGACCCCGGGCGCAGACTCTCCAGCGCCGTCATGCTGTTTTATTTCTGCGCGTTTCTGCTCATCGCGTGCAAGGATTTCGCGTGGCAGGGCTTCGCGCTGGCCCTCGCCGTTCCCGCCATGATCTGGGTGGGCACCAATTTTCTGCCCAAGCTGTTTCCGTCGGATCGGCTGCTGCTGTCCCTGACCAATTTTCTGTGTGCGTTGGGCGTGCTGGTGCTGTATTCCACCGAGCCGGACTATGCTTATCATCAGGCCATGTATTACGGCGTAGGCATCCTCGCCATGATCGTGTGCGTGTGGATCGTGCGGCTGGTGCGCTCCTGGCGAATTCCCGTGCTGCTGCTGATCCCCCTGTCGCTGGCGCTGCTGGTCCTGCCGCTGGTCATTGGTCGGGAGACCAACGGCGCGAAAAACTGGTTCTACGTGGCGGGTATTTCCGTCCAGCCCAGCGAGATCGTGAAGCTCAGTCTGCTCATCATTGTCAGCTACTACATGAGCCGCCACCGGATACTGCCGTGGCTGTTCTTCGCGGTGAGCTGCTTGGGCGTATTGATGCTGCAAAAGGATCTGGGCACGGCGCTGATGTATTACGGCACCACGCTGATGCTCTTCTACGCCTCCTCGGGCAACCTGTTTCTCACGGGGCTCGGCCTCGCGGGCGGCGCGGGAGCCGCCGTCATGGGCTATAAAATGTTCGCCCACGTAAAGAAGCGGGTCGCCATTTGGCTGAACCCGTGGAGCGACTATGAAAATTCAGGCTTTCAGATTGTACAGAGTCTCATGGCCATTGCCAGCGGCGGCCTGTTCGGCGTGGGACTGGGGCTGGGCTCCCCCAAGACCATCCCCGTCTACTATACGGACTTCATTTTCGCCGTGATCTGCGAGCAGTTCGGCCTGATCTTCGGCCTATGCGTACTATTGATGTATGTGGCGATCATCTGGCGGGGCGCGACCACCGCCATGGCGGCCCGCACCAGCTTTCACGGGTTGCTGGCCATGGGCTGCACCATCATGCTGGGGCTGCAAACCTTCGTGATTATTGGCGGGGTCATTAAGATGATCCCCCTGACGGGCGTGACCATGCCCTTTGTCAGCTACGGCGGCACGTCGCTGGTCTCCAGCCTGTGCCTGGTCGGACTTTTGCAGGGCGTAGCCAGCCTGAACGACGACGATCTGAAGGAAGACACGCGACTTGCCATGCTGGGCAGCACGGAGGACGAGGAGGTGGGCGCATGAAGCAGCAACGGTTGAAATTCAAGCTGCTGGCGCTGATTCTCTTCGGCATGTTCGCGCTGCTGGCGCTCTACGGCGGCTACAGCATCACGACCTACGGCAACCGCTGGTTCGCCTCCAGCAAGAACCCCCGCGTGCGCAGTCAAAAGGCCAACGTCACGGCGGGCAATGTGCTGGACACCAACGGCATCATTCTTGCCACGACGGTGAACAGCGAGCGCATTTATCAGGCGGACGAGGCCGCCCGACGGGCGGTAGTGCATCTGTTGGGCGACAGTCAGGGTCAGGTATCCAACGGTGTGGAGACCTTTCAGACGAGCTATCTGTACGGCTTCCAAACCTCGCTCCCGGAGCTGGTCGCCAGCCTGTTCACCGGTGCGGAGCGGCGTGGCGACGATGTGACGCTGACCATTGACAGCAAGCTATGCACGGCCATTGCGGCCTCCTTTGCGGCAAACGAGAAAACCGCAGGCAAAAAGGGTGCGGCGGTGGTCATGAACTACCAGACCGGCGCGGTGCTGGCCATGACGAGTCTGCCCAGCTTTGACCCCATGAGCATCTCCGAGGAAACGCTGGCGGACGCGGGCCAGCCCTTCTGGAATCGGGTGACGCAGAGCGTTTATCCGCCGGGAAGCACGTTCAAGGTGGTCACAACGACCTCCGCGCTGCAAAACATCACGGATGTTCGCACGGCGACGCTGACCTGCACGGGTACGCTGGCTGTGGATGGGCAGACGATTCGGGACTACGGCAGCGCCGTACACGGCGAGCTTTCGCTGAAGCGGGCGTTCACGCTGAGCTGCAACAACGCCTTTGCGCAGCTGGCCTTGACGCTGGGGGATGCGAAGCTGCGCCGCACATCGGAGGAGTTCGGCTTCAACGACAATTTTCTTTTCCGCGATCTGGTGGTGGAGAACAGCAGTTATCCCACAACAAACCGCACCAATTTTGAGCTGGCATGGAGCGGCGCAGGGCAGTCGGCCATTACGGCCTCGCCCATGCACATGTGCATGATTGCCAGCGCGATTGCGAACAACGGTGTGATGATGGAGCCGCGCTTATTGCAGGACGTGACCAGCGCCGGCGGCGTGAATCGGTTGAAATTTACGTCCGCGACCTATCGGACGGCGCTTTCCGCCGATCTCGCAGAAGAATTAAAGGGCTACATGGCGGCGGTAGTACAGAGCGGCACAGGCAAACGTGCTGCGGTGAGCGGTCTGACGATCTGCGGCAAGACAGGTTCCGCCGAGAGCAGCGACAACGGTCGCGCGGTGACGCACGGTTGGTTTATCGGCTTCATCAACGACGACGCTTACCCCTACGCGGTCGCCGTACTGGTCGAAGACATTGACGACGGTGACGGCGGCGGCACAACCGCCGCTCCCATCGCCAAGGACATCTTTCAATACATAAAAGAGCATATGGAGTAAAGTATGCAAGAGAGAGGGGACTTTTCTATCAGAAAAGTCCCCTCTCTTGCATACTTATGTATATTTTATTCTTCACTTACGTACAGCGTCAGACCGTTGCTTACGTCCTCTTCTGCGGGATCAAGGGACGAGACGGGCTGCGTATATGCCGCATCGCGGAATACAAGCACTTGCTCCGCGCCGTCCGTAAAGGCAATCGTGCCTTGCTTCGGCAGCTTCTGCGTTGTTTCGCTGCCGTCCGCACTCACCAGCGTCAGCGTGAAGGTCTCGCCGCCAAGCTCAGCCAGAACATCATCGGCCACCAAACTCGGCGCACCATAGATGACGCTCAGATCATACCGTCCGTATGTGCCGTCCGCGCTGTGTACCCCACAGGCGTAATTTTGCAGCGCATAGTCCGATGCGTTAATGACCCACGTCTCGTTCAGCGAATCGTCCTTCGTGGTCGTCGTCATCTGGTAGGCCGCAGTACCGTTCTCCGCCGCCGTGAAGGTCATGTCCTCGCTGAACAACTGTAACTGCGCTTCCCAGTCCGCCTGAAAGGCCTCATAGGCTCCCGGCAGCCACGCACAGCAGACAATGTCTCCCGTTGCCGCATCATAATCATAGAATACGCCGTTCACCAGCATAACGACATGCCCGTCCGACTGCGATACAGCCTGGACGGCGCGGCCCTCTGCGTCCGTGCCGTCCCATAGCCAGCGCGTCTCGATGGCGCCATCGCTTTCGTCCGTTTCAAGCACCAGCAGGGACGTATACCGCTCCCGCAGCGCGGAAATGCTCTGCGCCGCGTTCAGCGCGTCCGCCGAGAGCGTGAATTCCTCCGCGCAAGCCAGCAGCGGCAACACCGCCACCAGCAGCGCCAGCAGGATAGCTCCTGTTCTCTTCATACATTCATCCTCCTTGCGTGTTCCGTCAGGTGGTGCTGGCAATCCACGTTGCGTACAGCGTGATGTCCTCGGTGATTGCCATGCTCTCCGGGAATGCAGCACCGGTGCCCAGCCGCCAGCCTGTGAAGGTCACGCTTGAATAGGTCACGCTCGGATCATACGTCGGCACAGGCAAATCATGCTTCGAAACCACCGTGCCATAGTCCACGGTCTTGCTCGGGACAGGCTTCCTGCCACCATCTGTGTCAAAGGTGATCGTCACCTTGCGGTTGGCCGTAAACTGCGCCACCAGCGTCAGGTCATTCGAGGGCATAGATTCAGGAAGCACATTGCCGCCAACGACCTTCCAGCCGGTGAAGGTATAGCCTTCCAGCGATGCCGTCGGCAGTTCACCGATCGCCGTGTTATATTTCCGCTCCACAGCCGCAGGCAGCGACGCACCTACCATATCGCTGGTGAAGGTAATGCGATAGGTGTTGGGGGTATACAGACCCACAAGGGTAAATGCACCAGAGGGCATCAGACCGTCCTCCGGCATATTCTGCCATTTGCTGAAGGTATAGCCCGTATATTCGGGCCTCTGCTCAGTAATCATTCCACCCATGCCGCAGCTTGTGTTGATCTCACCCAACAACGTTTGCTCTTTATCCTCCACCACAAACCGATAAGTCAGCGCTGCAAACGGCGCCGCTGTTGGCGTTGCCGTCGGCGTAGCCGTCGGAGTAGCTGTGGGGGGTGCCGTGGGCGTAGCCGTCGGGGTTGCCGTAGGCGTAGCCGTGGGGGTTGCCGTAGGCGTAGCTGTCGGGGTTGCCGTGGGCGTAGCTGTGGGGGTTGCCGTAGGCGTAGCTGTTGGTACCGCCGTGGGTTTTGCCGTCCACTTTGCCGTCAGGGTCACGTCATAGGCTGGCATGGTATAGCTGGGGCGATTATCCGACCATTGCCACCCGTCGAAGGAATATCCCGCCCACGTCGGGATCGGCAGGCTGTACCCTTCACCGGCTTTTAAGTGCTGTGCCGGGAACAGCTCCGTTGTGCCGTCCGAGGACACGAAGCGCAGGGTGTATAGCTTGTTCGGATCGACCTTGGGCTCCATGACCAAGCATGCCACGCTGAGACTGCGCAGCGGTGTATTGATCCACAAAGCGACAACCGTGTTGCGCACCGCATCCTCTCCGGGGGTCATCTGAATCTGATAGGTACCATTCACGTATTGGATATTCGTGGCTACCTTACCGATCGTGAACGGCGTGCCGACCTCCACGGTATTCAGAGATTCCCGCTCTTCTCCGCAGGCGGACAGTGCCTTTACCGTCAATGCGTTTTCTCCCAGCGGGAACACGTTATCATACTGATCGTAGCCGGTCAACGTGGCAGTACCCGACTCACTCGGAGAAAGGAACAGGTTGCCTCTGGCTAGTTTCACCGCCGTCAGCTTCGGCTCACCCAGCGGATACTCGCCTTCGAAAATTTCCAGCAGCATCCGTTTGTCCGACGCATACAGGGCATTCGCGCCATCTGTGTTGAAATGCATGTACAGGACATAGCCGTTGGGATAATCGGTCTTCATATCCAGCTTGAATACAAAGGTGCGATGATCGGCAAGCGCCTCCGCGCTGTGAATGGTGGGGCTGGTTTTCGCCGCAACATCCAGCGTGCCGTCTACCGCTCTCGGAACCAGTTCAAAGGAAAACAGGCTCTTCACCGCTTCCGGATCGTCAACCGGGCCTGAGAAGCGTGCCGTTACCGTGCCGTTGTCCGTGATAGAAGCCTCGTCAATATAGTTCGTGACGCGCACCTTGACGATGGCGATCTTATTATACTTGCTGGCATTAGCGGTCGCCTTGGTGGCCTTGGCATACACGGTAATTTCCGTCTCGCCATAATGGACCGCCGTTACCTTACCGCTGGTCATGCCAACCGTCGCCACGGTTTTATCGCTCGAGTAAAAGCGAATCGCGTCCGTGGAGGTCTCGGGGGTCAGGGTAGCCGTCAGCTGTGCCGTGTCCTTGGGCTTCATCAGCAGCGAATCCACGTTTGTGGTGATGGCGGTCGCCCGCTGCAGGACCTTGAAGGTCTTGGTAGCGACAGCCTTGCCGGTCTCCTTGCTCTTCGCGGTAACCTTAACGCTGCCGGGCTTAAGCGGCTTCAATTTGCCGGTAGTCTTGCCGATGGTTGCCACCGCTTTATTGCTGCTGTAAAAATTAACGTCCACTCCCGAAACCTTCAGATTATAGGAATGTCCCGCATAAACGGTGGATGGAGCCGCCGCACCGCTCTTTAGGGTGATCTTGCTGGCTGCCAGCGCCGGAACCGGCGCTAACTGCGTCAGCAGCGCCAAGACCAGCGCCACGCAGAGGAGCCGCACATACTTCTTCAATCCAATTCCCTCCTTACAAGCGGCGCACGCCGCCATTCTTTCTTATTTTATTATATCCCAAAATTTTCCCAAAAACAACTGTACCAAGGTACAGGTAACAGGCACTATGCAGGGGGAGGACTCCGGGAAAGGGGGCTTCTTGAAAGAGAAGCCGCTCCCCTCGCACTCGCCCACCGTTCCCCCTCTTTTCCCTCCATTGCCAGACGTGAGGAAACATGGTAGAATGAGGGGGACAAGGGAGAGAGGATGAGGGTATGGGCGGATTGGTGAAACGCGTGTGGGCGTATGTCCGACTGAACGGCGTGGGATATACGCTGAGACGGGGCGTGGAAAAGGTGCGCGACCGGGGTCTGCGGGAGTATGACCGGCTGTACCGCCGGGAGCGTGCGGGAGAAGCGGAGCTTGCACAGCAGCGGGAGCGGAAGTGGCGGGCAGCGCCGCTGGTCTCGATCCTCGTGCCGGTCTATAATACCGACCCAGCCATGCTGCGGGCGGCCGCGGAGTCCTTCCGCGCACAGACCTACCCCCATTGGGAGGCTATCCTGCTGGACGGCGCAAGCACCAAACCGGAGACCGTGCAATGCCTGAAGGAGCTGGAAAAGCTGGACGACCGGCTCCGCGTTGTGTTCAGCGGCGAAAACCTCCATATCTCCGGCAACAGCAACGCCGCCCTGCGGCACGCCAAGGGAGAATGGATCGCCCTGTGCGACCACGACGACCTGTACACCCCCGACGCGCTGTACTGGGTCATGGACGCGGTGGAGCGCGAGAACCCGGACTTCATTTATTCCGATGAGGATAAGGTGTCGGAGGACGGAAAGGTCTTCTTCGAGGCGCATTTCAAGCCCGATTACTGCCCCGATAATCTCCGCTCCGGCAATTATATCTGCCACTTGATGGTCATGCGTCGCAGCCTGATCGACGCGGCGGGAGGCTTTCGGAGCGCCTTCGACGGCTCACAGGATCATGACCTTGCCCTGCGGTGCATGGAGCATACCACCCGCGTGACGCATATTCCCCGCGTACTGTACCATTGGCGGCACGTGGGCGCATCCATGAGCCACCAAAACCTCATGCGGTGCGTGGACGCGGCACGCCGCGCCGTGGAGGAGCATATCAACCGCGTGGGCCCCGGCGGCGCCGTGTCGCTGGATCATAACTGTCTGCGCGTGCATTATTCGATCGCAGAAAAGAAACCCGTTTCCATCATTGTGCTGGATAGCGGGGCCGAAGCGCAGCTGGAGAAATGCCTAGCGGCGCTTCGGGCGACGGATTGGCCGCAAACGGAGCTGCTGGTCGTGACGGAGCGGAAGGAGCTGCCCGGCGTAGTCTGCGTGCCTCGCGGGGGCGCCGGACGCTTCGCGGCGCTGAATCTCGGAGCGGCAAGGGCAAAGGGAGATTATCTTGCCTTTGTGGACAGCAGCGTGACCGTGGAAAAGCCGGATTGGCTGACGGAGCTGGTTATGCTGGCGCAGCGGGAAGAGATCATTGCCGCCGTGCCTGTTCTGTTTGACGAACGCGGGCGCATTCTCCACGCGGGCTATGCGCTGGGCATGAAGCATGTGGCCTCCTGCCGTCAGCAGGGACTGCCGCGCACGGCGGGCGGCTGGCACGGCTTGGAGCATCAGGCTCATAACGTGGGGGCGGTAAGCGCCGCGTGTCTGGTCATGCGCCGGGAGCGGTTCGAGCCCTTTGAGGAAAACTGGCAGAGCGATCTGGGCAGCGTGGCATGGTCGGTGCGGCTGCGGGAAAAGAGCGGCTGGCTGGCCTTTACGCCCTTCAGCACAGCCATCGGCACGGCGAACGCGCCCGTTCTGCGGGACGGTCAGTCTTGGCCGGAGGAGGAAAAGCGCTTCCCGGTGCTGACAGACCCCTGCTATTCGCCGCGCTTTTCACACATGAAAGCGAATTTTCACCTAAACACAGACGATAAGGGAAGGAATGTTTTCTAAGCCTATGGAGGATATGCTGACGGTTCTGTCCGTCTTTGGCACACGCCCAGAAGCCATCAAAATGGCTCCGCTGGTGAAGCATCTGGCGCAGACTGCGGGCATCCGCAGTCTGGTGTGCGTCACGGCTCAGCATCGGCAAATGCTGGACAGCGTGCTGGAGCAGTTTCATATTTCCCCGGATTATGACCTGAACCTGATGCGCCGGGGACAGACGCTCACGTCCATTACCGTGGGCGTATTGGAGGGCATGGAAGAGGTGCTGCGCGTCTGTCAGCCCGATCTGGTACTGGTGCATGGCGACACCACGACCTCCACGGCGGCGGCGCTGGCCGCGTTTTATCAGCAGATCCCCGTGGGCCATGTGGAGGCGGGACTGCGCTCCTTCGACCGCTATTCTCCCTTCCCGGAGGAAATGAACCGCCAGCTCACCGGGCGCATCGCTGAGCTGCACTTCGCCCCCACCCGCCGGGCGCGGGAAAACCTTGCCCGGGAGAACGTGACGGAGAACGTCTACGTGGTGGGCAACACAGTGATCGACGCGCTGCATCAAATGGTGCATGACGCGTATCGGTTTCACAGTCCCGAGCTGGCGGCGCTGGATTTATCACAGGGCCGCTGGATCGTCATGACGGCGCACCGGCGGGAGAACCTGGGCGAGCATTTGGAGGCCATCTGCCGGGGCGTGCTTCGGCTGGTGGCGGAGCATCCGGACGTGCATCTGGTGTACCCGGTACATCCGAATCCTGCGGTGCGCAGCGTGGCGGAGGGCGTGCTGGGCGGTCATGACCGCGTGCATCTTATCCAGCCCGTGGAGGTGGAGGACATGCACAACCTAATGAAGCGCTGCTATATGGTCATGACGGATTCCGGCGGCTTGCAGGAGGAGGCTCCCGCGCTGGGCAAGCCCGTGGTGGTGCTGCGCACGGAGACGGAGCGTCCCGAGGTGGTAGAGGCCGGAATGGCCCTGCTGGCCGGGGTGGAAGAGCAGCATGTATACGAGGCCGGGGAGCGTCTGCTGACGGACGCACAGCTATACCATGCCATGGCCCACGCCATCAACCCCTACGGCGATGGGCATACCTCGGAAAAGATTGCGCAGATCATTCTGGACTGGGGCAGGGCACGGAGGAAGCGGCCATGAAGCTGGGAAAGCGTATATTGCGGCAGGGGGTATTCGCCCTGCCGCTCAGTCTATTCACCGCCTTTACGGTGACGCTGTTCGCCGCCACGCAGACGCTGTGGGAGAACACGGCGGAGCTGTGGTTCAGCTGGGGACAAATGGCGGGGGGCGTAGCGCTGGCAGGCGGTATCGCGGCGGCGATTTTGACGCTGGTGATGGCGGTGCTGCCGAAAAAGGCCTATGCCTGTGGTCAGGCGGTACTGCTGGCGCTGAGCCTTGCAACACTCTTGCAGGGCAACGGCCTGAACGCCAGCTACGGCGAGCTGAACGGCAAGGCCATTGATTGGAGCGCCTACACCATGTACGGCGTGACGAACACCCTGCTGTGGCTGGGAATGCTGTTCATTGCGTTGAACCTGCGGCATTGGAAGCGCTTTACGGCTCTGTGCGTGGCGCTGCCGCTGGTGCTGCTGGCGGGAGAGGCCGGGCTGACGGGCTACTGGGCCGCAAACATGCCGGAGGAAGAGGACAGCGCGGTCTATCTGTCCGATACGGGGCTGTATACCGTAGGCAGCGAAAAGAATCTGCTGGTGATGGTGCTGGACAGCGTGGACAGCGAAGACTTTGCACAAGCATTGACCGAGGATGCTTCGCTGGCGGAGACACTGGACGGCTTCGTATGGTACAAAAACGCCATGGGCGTCAGCGACCCCACGAAGCATGGCATTCCCGCGCTGTTGACGGGCAAGGCCTATACCTCCGCGACGGATTACAGCGGCTTTATTGCTTGGGCATATGCGGATACACCCCTGTATCAGCAATTAGCGGGCACGGAGTGGGATGCGCGGTTCTTCACCGACGATCGCTATCTCACGCTGGATGAAAGCGTGATCGACAATCTGGAACGGGAAGAACTGGCGGTTTCTGACGCAAAAGGCTTGACCCATGATCTGCTGCAATTATGCGCCTTCCGTTATGCGCCGCATTTCGTGAAGCCGCAGCTGTGGATGTACGGCAATGTGTTCCGGCAGTATGCGAAGGGGCTGGGCGGCGAGGTCTACAAGGTGACGGATGAGGCCTTTAACGCGCAAGTGACGGAGGCGGGACTCACGGTACAGCCTGGGAATGCCTTCCGCATGATCCACCTGACGGGAATGCACCCGCCCTATACCATGGACGCGGATTGTCAGTATCAGGAGAGCGGCGTGGACGCGGCGGAGCAAATGCGCGGCTGTATGAAGCAGGTGCGGGACTACCTGACACAGCTGAAGGATGTAGGTCGCTACGAAGATGCGGCAATTCTGATCCTTGCGGATCACGGCACGGAGACGGTGCATCGGCCTATGCTGGTGCTGAAGCGGCCCGGTGCGTCGGGAGCGCTGACCGTCAGCGAGGCTCCGGTAAGCTATGCCGATCTGCCCGCAACCTATACGGCGCTGCTGACGGGCACGGACAATGACGAAGCCCTGTGGAACGTTCCGGCAGATACGCCCCGCACCCGGCTGTATTATCACGAAAACAGCCGCAACAATGAATTCAACCTGTACGAATATGAGACGCAGGTCATGGATCCCGCGTGGGAGGACTTGCAGCCCACGGGACAGGTCTATCATGGGGATACCCTGCTGGAGCCTACGCCTTATGTGTATGGCACGACGCTGTATTTCGACCTGCGAGCCACGGCACGGCCTTATCTGGTCAGCGGCTTTTCCTCCGCAGACTTTTACAGCACATGGACCAGCGGGCAGACGGGTGAGATCACTTTGCCGCTGGCGAAGCTCCCGGAGGGCGATCGGCTGACGGTGAAGCTGCATTTCCTGTCCGTCATGACCGGCAGTCAGTGCATGACGGTTTCCTGCGGCGGCAAAACAGTCTACGACGGGACGGTTACGGACAACGCCGTGGAATTCACCATTCCGGCAGAGCTGGTGACGGAGCCGACGCTAACGCTGGACTTCACGTGGCCGGACGCGGTTTCTCATCAGGAACTGGGTCTGAGCGACGACACCCGGCAGGTGGCCTTTGCCGTCGCGGATATGATCGTGCTGGACGGCGAATAATCAACACATTTCAAGGAGGTAGCGATGCGGATCAACATGGTATCCATTGGCTCCACGGGGGACGTGCGCCCCTATGTGCTGTTGGGCAGCGAACTGAAGCGCCGGGGCCACGAGGTGACGATCGTCGCCTTCGGAAAATTTGAACAGATGGCCCGGGACGCGGGACTGGGTTTTTCCCCGCTGGCGGGGGACGTAATGGAACTGATGGAGCGGATCATGAAGCCCGGAGTGAACGGCGCTGCCTTTCTCCATCAGGTGGAGAAGGCGCTGGGGAAGATCGCCCCGGTGCTGCTGAACGATCTGCTGCGGGCCTTTGACGGGGCGGAGCTGATGATCTGCAACTTCTTCGGGAGCATGTATTACTCCGTGGCGGAGAAGTACGGCATTCCCGTGGTACAGACGCAGTTTTTCCCCATGGATATGAACGACGAAACGCCGATTTCCTCCGCGCCCTTCCTAAAGCTGGGAAAGGCGTGGAATCGGACAAGCTATCGTCTGGGGTACCTGCTGATCCATCTGCTGGAGCGGCGCTACCTGACGGACTGGCGGCGGGAGAACGGCATGACGGTGCCGCCGGTACACGACGGCCCGGACTATGCGCTGCTGGGTCATCCCGTGCCGGTGATCTATGCCATGAGCCCGCTGGTACTGCCGCGTCCGAAGAACTGGAACGAACATATCCACATGTCGGGCTTCTGGCAGGACGAGACAGAACAGCCATTCACCCCGGACAAGGGGTTGGCAGACTTCCTTGCGGCTGGGGAGCCGCCGGTGTATATCGGCTTCGGCTCCATGGTTTCGGGCAACATGGACAAGACCTTTGCCATCGTCACGCGAGCGGTGACTGCCTCCGGGCTGCGTGTAGTGTTGGATAAGGGCTGGGGCGGCGGCACGCTGGCCAATCTGCCGAATGTTTATATTTTAGAGGGCTTCACGCCGCACAGCTGGCTATTCCCGCGAATGCGGGCGGTGGTGCACCACGGCGGTGCGGGTACAACAGCGGCGGGACTGCGGGCAGGCAAGCCCACGCTGGTGATCCCCTTCGGCGGCGATCAGCCCTTCTGGGGCAGCCGGGTCTACGCCATGGGGTGCGGGCCGAAGCCCATCCGCCGGGAAAACCTGACAGTACGCCGCATGACCAAGGCGCTGGTGGAGCTGGTGAACCGCGCTGCGTACCGCGATGCGGCGGCGCAGATGGGTGCGAGGCTTCAGCAGGAGCACGGCATTCTGACGGCGGCTGACATCGTGGAGCAGGAAGTGCGCGGGTGGCGTTAAGGCAATACCGCACAAATGAGTTGGTGCGATGGCGAATGCATTTTTGTCAGATGCGATTGCAGAAATCGAAGGTTTACTGGAGGTAAATCGAGATTTCTGCAAGAAGCAGATGGCAGAAAAGGCATCGCCAGCGCTGCCGACGAATTGTGCGGTAGTGCCTTAATACGGAGAAGGCTGCGGCACAGCGGCGGAAAGGAAACTATGTTTACGGAAATCAAGCATATATTGAATCGTCTGCCGGGGCAGGTAGGCTGTGAGATTTATTATCCTGCGTCAGGGGAGCGGTACAGCTACAACGCGGAGCAGCCGCTGATGGCGGCCAGCGTCATCAAACTGACGGTGATGGCGGAGGCGTTTCGCCAGCGGGAAGCGGGGATTCTGCGCTTTGACGAGCTGGTGGAGATTCGCCGGGAGGACAAGCTGCCCTCCTGCGGTGCGCTGACGTACATGCACGACGGCCTGCAGGTGACGGTGGGTGATCTGGTAACGCTGATGATTATTCTCAGCGACAACACAGCCACGAATCTACTGATCGACAAGCTGGGTCGTGATGCGATCAACCAGACGATTCGCACGCTGGGTCTGACGGCGACGCAGCTGAACCGGAAGCTGTTCATGCCGGAGCTTTCCCGTCAGGGCATTGAGAATTACGTGAGCGCCCACGATATGTGTGTATTCTTCGAGCTATTATTGGCGGAGAAGATCGTGAGTCCGGAGGCGTCCCGGGAGATGCTGGGAATTCTGCGCAATCAGCGCTTGAACGGTAAGATGCCCTTCTATCTGCACGATCGTGGAATTCAGATAGCGCACAAGACAGGCGAGGATGACGGTATCACGAACGATGTGGGTGTCATTTTCAAGGACGCGCCGGTCATTCTCTGCTTCCTCAGCAACAACACCGTCGTCCCCCAAGCCGAGCGCGCCATCCAAGAAATCGCCGCGATGGTGTGATAACAAGAAGCGTGGAACTCCGGGGGAGGGGACTTCTCTGTAGAGAAGTCCCCTCCCC
>USCW01000025.1 GCA_900553315.1 uncultured Eubacteriales bacterium | reverse complement strand
GGCCAGCGTAGCGCCGCCGGTGTAGCCAAACAGGTTCAGCACCTTCACCGGGCGGCATACTGGATGCGCACCTTATCGGCAACCGCCTGACCATACTTGCGGGCAACCGCCTTGCGAATCACGCCGATGGTCTCGTTCGCCTGCTCATCCGTTGCGGTCAGGCCGGTGCCGATTGCCCACACGGGCTCATAGGCAATCACGACATCCTCAACCTGCTCGTTGGTCAAGCCGGTCAACGCGATCAGCGTCTGATACTCCACCAGCGCGTCGGTGTAACCAGCCTCGCGATCGGCCTTCATCTCGCCCACGCACAGGATGACCTTCAGGCCAGCCTTCACCGCAGCCAGCACACGCTGGTTCACGGTCGCGTCAGTCTCGCCGAAATACTGACGGCGCTCGCTGTGGCCGATAATGACGTATTCCACGCCGGAGGCCTTCAGCATATCCGCGCTCAGTTCGCCGGTATACGCGCCGGACTCCTTCCAATGGACATTCTGCGCACCCAGATGGATGTTGCTGCCCGCAGCAGCTTCCTTCACCGCAGCAAAGTCCACGGCAGGAACGCACACAACCACGTCGCAATTCGCATCGGCCACCAGCGGCTTCAGCTCGGTCACAAGCGCCGCCGCTTCCGCAGGGGTCTTGTTCATTTTCCAGTTACCGGCAATAATCGCCTTACGCATTTGTCATTCCTCTTTCTTACTTACATTTTAGCGCAAAAGCGCAGGAGGTGAACCGCGCAAGCGCCGTTCCCCTCCTGCTGTCAATGCTTACTTCTCGTCCAAGCAGGCAACGCCGGGCAGGGTCTTGCCTTCCAGGAACTCCAGAGAAGCGCCGCCGCCGGTGGACACGTGGGTCACCTTATCGGCAAAGCCCATCTGCTCAATAGCGGACGCGCTGTCGCCGCCGCCGACGATGGTCACACCCTTGCACTCAGCCATAGCCTTGGCGATGGCACGAGTACCAACGGCGAAGTTGTCAAACTCAAACACGCCCATCGGGCCATTCCACACAACGGTACCGGCATTGGCAATCTCGTTGGCGAAGATCACCTGGGTCTTCGGGCCAATGTCCATGCCCTCGAAGTTGTCCGGGATCTCCTTGGAATGCACGGTAATACGCATGCAATCATTGGAGAAGCTGTCGCCCGCCTCATTGTCCACGGGCAGCAGGAACTTCACGCCCTTTTCCTTGGCCTTAGCCATCAGCTCCTTGGCCAGCTCCACCTTGTCAGCCTCCAGCAAAGACTTGCCCACGTGACCGCCCAGCGCCACCTGGAAGGTGTAGCTCATGCCGCCGCCAACGATCAAGGTGTCAACCTTTTCCAGCAGATTGTTGATAACGCCGATCTTATCAGAGACCTTCGCACCGCCCAGCACCGCCACAAAGGGACGAGCCGGATCCTCCAGCGCCTTGCCCATGATGGACAGCTCCTTACCGATCAGGTAGCCAGCCACGCAGGGAGACAGGAACTTGGTCACGCCCTCGGTGGAGCAATGCGCACGGTGGCAGGAACCGAAAGCATCATCCACATAGCAGTCCGCCAGAGAGGCCAGCTCCTTGGAGAAGTTCTCCTCGTTCTTGGTCTCTTCCTTGCGGAAGCGGGTGTTCTGCAGCAGCACCACGTCGCCATCCTTCATCGCGGCCACAGCTGCCTTCGCCTTCTCGCCCACCACGTTGTCATCATCCGCGAACACGACGGGCTTGCCCAGATAATCAGACAGACGCTCCGCCACAGGCGCCAGAGAGAACTTCGCCTCCGGGCCGTTCTTCGGCTTGCCCAGATGGCTGCACAGAATGACCTTGCCGCCATCAGCAATCAGCTTCTTGATGGTGGGCAGCGCCGCCACAATGCGCTTGTCACTGGTGATCTTCCCATCAACCATGGGAACATTGAAGTCGCAGCGGACGAGTACCCGCTTGCCGGCAACCTGGATGTCATCAATCGTCTTCTTGGCCATGGTGCCACACTCCTTCGATATCATCCTACATTTTTGTATCTATTGCAAAAGGCTCCGGCGCATGAAACCCCGGAGGGCCGTGCAATCATTAATTATCTTTCTCCATCAGGCGCAGCATTTCCTGCGCTGCGCCCTCATCTGTGACTAAAACAGCGTGCTTACAGCCTCGGAGCACCGCCAAGATCGCCTGTCCCTTGCGCCGCCCCGCCGCAACCGCCACCATCTGACAGTTAGGTGAAAGCCGTGCCAAGTCTACGCCCACGCTGGATGCAGCGTAGATACATTCCCCCGCTGCGCTGAAATAATAGCCCAGCGCCTCACCTACCGCGCCCTTTGCCAGCAGCTCCTTGCACATGAGCAAGGGCATTTGACGGCTCCGTGCCATATCGTCCGCACGTCCGATTCCGTGAAGAATCACATCTGCATGCTGCAAAAGTCCCAACGCTTCCTGCACATCAGGCAGCTTGCGCATTTCCTGCATCGCAGAAGCGTCCAGATGATCCGGCAGGTGAATCAACCGATGGTGCCCGCCCAGTCTGTGAGCAATCTCTGCCGCCAGCGTATTCGCCTGCGTCTCCACAGCGCGTCCAAGACCTCCCCGGGCAGGAACAACCATCACGTCCATGGGGACAGGTGTCTGCAATTCCCGTGCAACCTCCGCCATGGTGCTGCCGCCCGTGACCGCCAACGTACTGCCGCTTTTCAGCAGCATCCGCACACGCTGCGCCGCAACGCGGCCAATGTCTTGCAGGACGCGAGCATCCTCATCGTAGTCACCAGCCACCAGGCATACACGTCCAATGTGCAGCATCGTCGCCAGCTGCGTCTCCATGCTCACCAATCCACGCATGGCGCGGCTGAACTCTTTGGCGCTGGGCAGGAGCGTTTTCGCTTTTTCCGTCAGCGACATGCCTGCCGCGTCCAAATGAATGAAGCCTTCCTCCCGCAAGTATGTGGCAATCGAACGGATCTCCCGCTCCGGCAGGTTCAGCCGTGCGGCAAGCTGCCGCCGACCCACCGGCTCCAGCGCCGCAATGCGCTCAAGTACCAGCGCCCGCCTCGCCATTTCCGCCGCTAGATCAGGGCCTAGGCGCTGCATCAGCGTCAGGAATCCATCCTCCATGCAGACCCTCCCTACTCGCGGGGCGCGGCACGCCCTAGCGGTCGATTTCCGTCCCGATTATTCTATCATATCCCGTAGGGTTCTGCAAGGGGCTATTCGAATGTTTGTGAATTTTTTATTTTTCCCGTCTATCCCCCTGTGCATCCTGCATAGAATGCGCAGGGGGTGACGTCCATGGTAATTGTCAATCTGCGCCTCGTGCTGCTGCTGGCCGGCATCATGGGCGGGCTATACCTTTTCGGCCGCCTTTATCGCCCAGATACGTTTCTTACGCGGCTGCTGACCAGTCTGCTGACAGGGCTTGCGCTCCTGCTTTGCTGGAACGTACTGATGCCTCCTCAGCGACTTGGCATCAATCCCCTCTCTATGGTAACAGCCGGAGCTTTAGGGCTTCCCGGCGTTTGCTTTTTGCTGCTGTTGAAGGTGCTTTAGACCTGCACAACCTCCACGCCCGCGACAGCCTCGTCAATCAGCGCTTCCATATCCAGCTTGCCCTCGCCATAGAGAATCTTCTCCATCTTTGGGTGCGTGGCGGGATGCCGAGGCGTAAAGACGGTACAGCAGTCCTCAAAGGGCAGCGAAGAAGTCTCAAAGGTGCCGATCCGCTTAGCAACCTCGATGATCTCTTCCTTATCCGAGCCGATCAGCGGACGGAACACGGGCATATTCACCACGCTGTCCGTTGTGCCAAGGGCCTCCATGGTCTGACTGGCCACCTGACCGATGCTCTCGCCGGTAATCAGCGCCTCGCTTTCCGTCTTGCGGGCAATGCGTTCCGCAATGCGCATCATGAAGCGACGCATAATCAGCGTGGTATATTCCTCCGGGCACTTTTCGTGAATCTCCATCTGAATCTTGGTGAAGGGCACGATATGCACGCGGATACCGCAGCAGCTCTCCGAAAGAATGCGCGCCAGATCGAGCACCTTTTCCTTCGCACGGTCGCTGGTATAGGGATAGCTGTGGAAATGCACCGCATTGATCTTCACGCCGCGCTTGGCAATCATCCAGCCCGCCACAGGGCTGTCGATTCCGCCGGAAAGCAGCAGCGTCGCACGGCCGTTTGTGCCCACGGGCATACCGCCAACAGCGGGCACCACACGCACATAGAGATAGGCCTTCACGCGAATCTCCACGTTCAGCCGATGCTGAGGCTCATGCACATCCACCTTCAGATTCGGATTGTGCGCCAACACATAGCCGCCGATGGCCTTATTCATTTCATTGCTTTCCATGGGATAGCGCTTATCGCTGCGGCGTGCGAACACCTTAAAGGTTCCGCTCATGCCCTCCATCATTTTGCTAGCCTGTGCGCAGATCGCGTTGAAGTCATCCTTCTCCATTTCGACTGCGGGGCACACGCTGTGTACGCCGAATACCTTCGTCACCCGGCGAATGCACTCTTCCTCATCGGTATAATCGCTGACAAAAACGCGGCTGTCCTGAAGCCACACATCGCCGCCCACGTCCTTCACGGCGAAGCGGATCTTCTTGACCAGTTCCTTCATAAAATAGGGTCGATTCAGACCCTTCAGGAAAATCTCGCCAAAGCGAACGAGCAGCAGGTTACGCATGTTCTTCACCATTCCTTATCTTCTTACGAATCGGCTCAACACCTGATACTGTGCCGCCAGCCGATCCGCCGTATAGGTCATTTCCTCCGCCGTAAGTCCCGGACACAAACTGAAGCGCAGGGCGCTGTCAATGCGTTCCGTAGACAATCCCATAGCCGTGAGCACACTGGAAAGCTTCTGTTTGCGGCTGGAGCAGGCCGAGCCGCTGGACACATAAATGCCATCCCCCTCCAGCGCAAAGAGCATTGTCTGGCTCCGCACGGGCGGGAAGGACACATTCAGAATGTGCGGCGCGCAAGCAGGATCATCCAACTCCGGGCCGTTCAGCTTGGCTGAAGGAATCCGCTCCTGAATCAGTTGCCACAGCAGCCGCTTATTCGCCATCATCTCCGCGGAGCCGTCCATCGGGTATGCCCGCACAGCCTCCCCCAAGCCCAAAATGCCGGGGGTGTTTTCCGTACCGGAGCGATAGCCATCCTCCTGTCCGCCGCCATGCAGAATCGGAGCCACCTTGAAGCTCTTTTCCAGAATCAAGCCGCCAACGCCCTTAGGGCCGTGAATCTTATGTGCGCTGAAGGCGTAGGATTGCAAATGCAGGGCCTTGAAATCCAGCGGCGTGCGCAGGAAGCCTTGTACACCATCCACATGGAAGGCTGCCTCCGGGCACTTGGCATCCCGCAGACGCGAAATTTCCATCAACGGCTGAATCGCGCCAGACTCGTTATTCACCTGCATACAGCAGATCATGCGCACATCCGTATCCAGATGCGCTTCCAGCCAATCCAAATCAGCCGTACCCTTGGCCGTCACGGGGATTTCCTCCACGCGATGCCCCATCCGTGTAATTTCCTCCGCGCAGGTCAGCACCGCCGGATGCTCCACGCACAGAATCAGCACGCGCCCCGGCTGCCGCATCCCGCGCAGATGTCCGAGGATCGCCAGATTGTCAGCCTCCGTACCGCAGGAAGTAAAAATCAGCCGCTGTCCTTGCGCGTTAACCGCCTTCAGGCAGACCTCACGAGCCGCAGCAACCTTCTTCTCCGCTTCCAGCGCGGGCTTATACAGCGCAGAAGGATTATACCAGCATTCCTCAAGCGCTTCCTGCATAGCAGCGACCACCCGTGGAAAAGGCCGGGTGGTCGCGCTGTTGTCCAAATAGACCTGCATATGCTTTACTCCTGATAAGCCCCATGGGGCAGATACTGCTTGATGAAGCTCACCATTTCCTCGCTGGGCTCCAGAACGATCAGCCGCTTATTGCTCTCCTTCTGGAAATAGAAGAAGTACAGATCGCTGCCGCGGTTCAGGAACCAGTTGTCCTTGCGCACGCCGGGCATGGACACATAGCGATTGAAGGCATTGCCCGTCACAGGGCCGAAGGCATCCACATTGCGAACCTTCAAGCTGCCAAGGCTCTTGCGCTTGCTGTTGTTGAACACCATGGCAAAGTCCAGATCGCCGTTGGTGAAGGTGTATTCATACTCCGTGCGCAGACGGTCGCGGAACAGGAACAGCACCACCGCAATGCCCGCAGACAGCAGCGTCATAATCAGTCCCGGCACCGTGAAGGAATAGACCAGCACATTCAGCATCATGACGGCATACAGCCCAGAAAGCACCATAACGATCATCGACAGGACAAAGAGAATCTCATTGGCGGTTTTGTTTTTCTTGACCACGATTTCTTCCAGAAAGCGATCCATAAGGCAGTCCTCCACATGTATTTTTTTAGAAAACAAGGAACAGCACGACAGTCAGAATGCCGACAATCGCACCGCCAAGCACCTCCAAAGGCGTATGACCCACAAGTTCCTTGAGATCATCATCCGAAATGGGCTTGCCGTTCACAAACACATTGCGGAGGATCTCGTTAATGACCTGCGCCTGATTGCCAGTTTCCCGCCGTACGCCCGTCGCGTCGTACATCACAATGGACGAAAGCGTGAAGGAAATGGCAAAACCAACGGTGTCGAAGCCCGAAGTGAAGCCGATCATCAGCGTCAGCGCCACCACAAAGGACGTGTGAGAGGACGGCATTCCGCCGGAGCCGAAAAAGCGCCGCCAGTTCCATTCCTTCTCCACAATGCGATACGTCGGTATCTTCAGCACTTGTGCGATGAACCACGAGGTCAGCGCACAGATCAGCACTTCATTTTGAAAGATTTCCAACAGGCTATGCAACAGGAACCCTCCCTTGATGTCACTGACCCTTATTGTACCCTTGTCAGCGTACTTTGCGCAAGACCTTTCAAAAAATTCGCTTTTTCTTCATAAATTGCAAGCGCCTTGACGGCCTCGGCGATATGCTCCGCCGCCTCGGCGCGGGTCTGTGCTTCACCCACGCAGGACGGCCACGTCAGCTTGCCGAGCGTCGCATCCATGCCGACATTCTTGCCAAGCAGCGCAGGGTCGCCCTCCAAGTCCAGCAGATCGTCCACCATCTGGAATGCAAGACCCAGATGATAGCCATAAGCACGTCCCGCCGCCAGCTGCTCCTCCGATGCCCCAGCCAGCAGCAAGCCTGCCTCCATGGGAGCCGTCAGCAGATCGGCGGTCTTGTGCGCGTGGATGTACGCCACCTTTTCCAGTGTCGGCTCGGTGCCCTCCAAGGTAACGTCCAAGGTCTGACCCGCGATCATGCCTGTCACACCCGCCCGCCGTGCAATGACCTCCGCCGCACGAAGACCGCTTAGGCTGCTCTCCTGCGAAGCGGTGCGAAGCATCAGTTCATATGCCGCGTTCAGCAACCCGTCGCCCGCGAGAATCGCCACTGCTTCGCCAAATATTTTATGATTCGTTGGCTTACCCCGGCGAAGATCGTCATTGTCCATAGCCGGCAGGTCATCGTGAATCAGGCTGTACGTATGAATCATTTCCAGCGCACAGGCATATGGCAGCGCCGAGGTCACATCCTCATGCAGCAAGCCATAAGCCGCCAGCAGCAGCACCGGGCGAAGCCGCTTGCCGCCTGCCTCCAGCGAATACAGCATGGCTTTCTTCAGCGTTTCCGGAATATCACCCAGACTGTTTACCTGCATTTCGAGGCTGTCATTTACCAGTTTTTCAAGCGTATCGTAGGTCATGCGCCCTCCTCGGAGCCGCCGCTCTCCCCCAGCACCGTCAGACGCTGCTTCATCTCCGCCAGCTCCTTTTCCATGCCAGTCAGGAGCTTCAAGCCCGCCTCGTAATCTTTCAGCGCCTCTTCAATGGGCTGATTGCCCGCCTCCATGCGCTCCAGTAGTTCTTCTACCTGCGCCATCTGCGTTTCAAAGGTCGCTTTCTTTTTCGTTGCCATGCGTTCGCTCCCCCTCTGCTGTCACATTCAGCGCGCCGTCCTGAAAGCGCAGCTCCATTCGGCCTATCTGCCGTGCCATGACCGCCGTCGTCACAGGCTTTCCCGCGTGCATAGCCAGCGCATAACCACGCCCAAGCACCGCCATAGGGCCAAGTGCCGTCAGCTTCGCACGGTATTCCGCCACGCTTGCCGTCAGCGCCGTCACTCGTGCCTGTGCCGCCGTATTCAGCCGCGTCCGCAGCTTGTCCATTTGATGCTCCTGCTGGGCCAGTCGCTGGGCCGGATGACAGCCCGCCAGCCGCGTCCGCAGGTGTGCCAGCCGCTGTGCTTCCTCGCTCAGCCGATATTCCATGTTCTTTGTCAGCTGTTGTCGAAGCGCCGCAACCTCCCCCAGCAATTCCAGCCGATCCTGCACCGCCAGCTCCGCCGCCATGGACGGCGTTGCGGCACGAACATCCGCCGCGTAATCCGCCAGCGTTGTGTCCGTTTCATGACCAACAGCGGAAATCACCGGCACAGGGCACTCCGCAATGGCGCGCACCACGCATTCCTCGTTGAAGGCCCACAAGTCTTCCATGGAGCCGCCGCCGCGTCCTGTAATCAGCACATCAATATCAGAAAGTGTTCCCGCCTTGCGAATCGCCGCCGCAATCTCCTCCGCTGCGCCTTCACCCTGCACCCGTACCGGAAGCAACGTCAGTGGAATCGCCGGGTTTCGCCGCGCAGATACGGTGCGAATATCATGCAGCACCGCCCCAGTCAGGGATGTTACGATTGCAATCCCTCGCGGCAGGAGCGGCAACGGACGCTTGCGCCCTGCGTCAAAAAGACCCGCTTTCGCAAGCTTTGCCTTCAGCGCCTCATACCGCAAATACAGCGAACCAACACCGTCTGGACGCATTGCGTCTACGTAGAACTGGTACGCGCCGCCCTGTACATACAGACTCACGCTGCCGGACACGATCACCGCCATGCCGTCCGCAGGGCGAATGCTCACGCCCATATTGTTCTGACGGAACATAACGCAGTTGATGCGGCTATCTTCATCCTTCAGCGTGAAATACCAGTGTCCCGAGGAGTGCCGCTTGAAATTGCTGATTTCGCCCCGAAGACGCAGACTATGCAGCATCGGGTCAGCCGCCAGCGAGCGGCGCACATATTCGTTCAGGTCACTGACGGACAGAATCCATTCCTGCTCCATCAGCTCACCATTCTTTCCGCCGCCTCAATGGTGTTTGCCAGCAGCGTGGTAATGGTCATTCGACCCACGCCGCCGGGAACGGGCGTGATCCATGAGGCAACCTCTCGCACCGCGTCGAAGTCCACATCCCCCACCACTTTGCCATCCACGCGGTTGATGCCCACATCGATCACGACTGCGCCAGGCTTCACCATATCCGCAGTAATAAAGCGTGGCTTGCCGACTGCCGCCACCAGCACATCCGCCCGGCGGGTATGCTCCGCAAGGTTCGCCGTGCGGCTATGGCAGATCGTCACCGTAGCATTTTCCTGAAGCAGCAGCATAGCCATGGGTTTGCCCACAATATTGCTGCGTCCCACCACTACGGCTTCCTTCCCGGACAAATCAATGCCCGTGCGGTGCAGCATCTCCATAGCGCCCTTGGGCGTACATGCCACCACACCCTGCTGACCCGTAAACAGCTTTCCCGCGTTCAGCAGATGGAAGCCGTCCACATCCTTTTCCGGCAGAATGCGTGCCAACGCCGCCGCTTCATCAAGCCCTTGCGGCAGCGGCAGCTGCACCAGAATCCCATGAATAGACGCGTCTGCATTCAGCTTATCAATCTGTGCCTCCAGCTCAGCTTGTGAAGCCGTCTCCGGCAAACGAATCGTCACGGAATGGATGCTGACATGCTGACATCCCAGTTCCTTATTCTTCACGTAAATCTGGCTGGCAGGATCGTCCCCCACCAAAATCACCGCAAGACCGGGCGTAACGCCCTTTCCCTTCAACCTCTGAACCCGGAGCGCCAGTTCCTCACGGAGTTCTGCGGACATCGCCTTTCCGTCCAGCAGTTGTGCCGCCATTCCTCGTCTCTCCCTTCAGCCTTCCGCTCCATTGTTCATCTGCGCACGCAAAAGCTTCGCACCAATCCGCGCCGCACCTACGGCATTATCGCCGCTGTATTCCGGGCGACCGAAATAAACGTGTACGCCCCGATCCAACTTAGCTACCCGCGCCGTTACCATCTCCCGGAACAATGCTGACGAGGCTACGCCGCCCGCCAGCAGCACCTGCTTCAGTCCGGTATGCTTTGCCCCGGCCACTACCATACGCGCAACAGTTCTCGCCAGCAGATCATAGACCTCCCGGGCAATATCCTCCGGCGGCAGGGCTTCACGCTGAATCCATCGCTGAATCTGCGTTTCCGCACCGGAAAGATGGCAGTACAGTCCGCCATCCTCCATGCTCACAGGCAAGCGCGCCTGTGAAGCCCCACGCCGCGCAAGCTCCTCCAAGTGTGGGCCTGCCGGAAACGCCAGTCCCAGCGCCACACCCGTGCGGTCTACAACCTGTCCCGCGTGCAGGTCATGACTTCCGCCAATCAGCGTCACGTGTTCGCCATCATACTGCACCAGCTCCGTCGTGCCGCCGGAAAGATGCGCCGCCAGCAGCGGCCCCTCTGGTATTCCTGTGCCTACCAGCGCCGCCTCGATGTGGCCCCGCTGATGGTTGGATGCAAAGCAAGGGACGCCCAGCAGCGCGGCCACGCCACGCGCCTGAGCATCCCCCGCTTGGAAGACAGGCATGTACGAATTTTCATCTTCTCTGGGCTTGGTGGACGCGCAGACCGCAACAATCTCGCGCCCACGAATCTGCTCCGCCAGCTCCTCAACCAGCCCCGGCAACTGACGCACATGAATGAACAATGCGTCGCTCTGCCGAAGCCCCCGCTCACCCATGGCGACCGGAAGCAGCTTGCGGCAACTCACCACAGGATTTCCTGCCAGATCAGCCGCTGCCACCGAGGTGGTATAGCAGCTGGTATCAAAGCCCAGCACAACCGCCTGTGCGTTCATTCCGCCGCCTCTTTGTCCCGCAGGATGGTTCCCAGCACGCCGTTGATAAACCGACCGCTGCTAGGCTCGGAATAACGGTTCGCCAGTTCTACGGCCTCGTTAATGGCCACGCTGCCGGGTACATCATCTTCATAAAGGATTTCATACGTTGCCAGCCGGAGAATGGTCAAGTCCACCTTAGCTATTCGCTCCAGCGACCAGTTGACACTGGCCGCTGAGATCTTCTCGTCCAACTCCGTCACATGAGACAGCACGCCGTCCAGAATCCGGCTGATGTAGGCGCGATCCGCCTCGCCGGGTTCGGTGGGACGGATCTCATCCACACCGGGCACGCCGTCCTTACGCAGCTCATCGTAAACCATTTGCAGGGTTTCTTCCCCGCCCTCGCCCCCGGCAAGGTGTTCATAAATCATCTGCATGACAGCTGCCCGTGCAGTAATTCGCGCCATGGTTCACACATCCGTTCTTCTAACTTTATTCCTTTGGTGGAAACAACTTGTTAATGAGATTTTTCAGGAAAGAAGCCTTATCCTTCACCGCGCCGAGGAACACGCCCACCGCGCAGAGCAACGCCACAAAAAGCGTCTTCCAGAAGCCGATGGTCAACAGCAGAATTGCCAGCAAAATACCCAGCACGCCGCAAAACACGCCGCAAGCAGGTGTTCCCCATGTCAGCATTTCCTTTAGCAGATCATTCAGCGGCTTCATGGTTCTCCTCCTCCGTCTGCGCTTCTGCGGGTTCTTCCGCCTCGGCGGGCATTTCAAAATCATCCACCGCCGCCGCTTCCAGCTCGGCAGCTTCATCGTTTACAGCTTCCTCAACCGGCTGCTCCACAGACTTTTCTTCCGCCACAGAGCTTTCAGCCGCTTCGGCAACAGACTTTTCCGCTTCCTTTGGCGGCTCCGGCACATTCATAGATTGCTCCTCGCGACCGAACAGTCGCTGATGCAGCGGGCGCTTACCGGGTTTTTCAGGCTCCGGCGGCACCACGGTTACAGGCTCATGCACCGGCACAGGCTCATGTGTCGTGCTGGCCAGCTTCTCTGCGGTGGGGTTTGCGAGCATTTCCGGTACAGCGAAAGGAGAATCCTTCAGTTTGGCCGATGCCGTCTCCACCTGCACCTTTACCTCGCGGACATCCACACCCGTACAGGCAGTAATGTACTGCTTGATCTGTTTTTGCAGCGCGCTGACCACCAGCGGAATAGATACGCCGTTCGCCAGCCCGATGCGCAGCTTGATGACCAGTCCATCCCGGCTGTTTTCCAGACTGGTGGACAGCACATGCAGCTCCTCATGCTTGTCAATGCACTTCTGCACCAGATTTTCAATAGCTTTGATGGAAATGCTCAGTTCGCCGCCATCGGTGCGCTGCACCACAAAGCCGCGCTTGCCCTTCTTGTGACGGAAAAGCATACCCATGCAATAAATGCCCAACAGTACAAGCATCGCACCCACGCCACAGAGAATAAGCGTCAGCGTGCTGTCCTGCCCCATGATGAAGTCAGAAACCGTTTGCAGCGCCGATGCGGGTAAGAAGCGCCACGCAATGGCGGACGCACCGCAAGCAAACAGCACAATACCCGCAAAGAAGACCAATATACGGTCAAGAATACGAATTTTCACAGCCGCACCTCCTCCATGAGCAAGGCTTTATGCCTGAGGTGCAGACTCAGCGGGAGCAGGCTCCGCATCCTTCGTCTCTTCCGTATTGGGCTCCTCCGCCTTCGGAGCTTCCTCCGCAGGCGCCGCTTCCTTCTTTGTGGGCGCGGCATTGCCGGATTCCAGCGCAGCCTTTACCTGCTTGCCCGCCTCAATGGCATTGTTTTCCTTCTCAAAGCTGACACCCTGCACATGCACGTCCACGCGCACCACATGCAGGCCCGTCATTTCCTCAATGGCCTTGCGAACGTTTTCCTGCGCATCCTGCGCAGCCTTCTGAATAGGCGTGCCATATTCCACGTTGATATACAGGTCAACGCTGGCTTCCTCGGTGCCGATCTCAACCTTCACGCCCTTGGTGACGTTCTTGTTGCGGCCAAGGATGTCAATGCCGCCCACCGGGCACATGCTGGCGATGCCCTCCACCTCTCCGGCGGCCACGCCCGCAATGATCGCAACGACCTCGTTGGCATAGGTAATGCTGCTGCCGGGCTCCATATCGTTCTCCACCGTCTGGGGGAGATTATCCTTTTTGCTTGCCATACTTCATTACACCTCCTTGGGTTTCCAGCTTAGTATAGCAGATTTTCCCGTGCTTGACAACAACAGTCGCCGCAGTAGATGCAAAATTTACTGCGGCGACCGTATTTTTATGCCTTTTTATCAGGCCTCTGGCTCTTTTTCCTTCACCAGCGCAATGTGCAGCTCGTCCAGCTGCTTCTGCTCCACCGTGCTGGGTGCGCCCATCATCAGGTCCTGCGCGTTCTTGTTCATGGGGAAGGGAATCACCTCGCGGATGCTGTCCTCGCTGGCCAACAGCATGACCATGCGATCCACGCCGGGAGCGATGCCCGCATGAGGCGGCGCACCGTAGCAGAAGGCATTGTACATAGCGGGGAACTTAGCCTTCACGTCCTCTTCGCCCAAGCGCACCAGCTCAAAGGCCTTAATCATGATCTCCGGGTCATGATTCCGCACCGCGCCGGAGGACAGCTCTACGCCGTTGCACACCAGATCGTACTGATAGGCAGTAATGGTCAGCGGATCGACCTCGCCCGCCGCAGCCTTGTTCAGAATTTCCAGACCCCCATTGGGCATGGAGAAGGGATTGTGGCAGAACTCCAACTCGCCGCTTTCCTCGCCGATCTCGTACATGGGGAAATCCACGATCCAGCAGAATTCGTAGCGTTCCTTGTTCATGTGGCTGGGGCACAGCTCACCCAGCAGCTTGCGCAGCGCACCCGCCGTCTTCTGAGCCGCGCCCTTCTTGCCGGCGGACAACGCCACAAAGGTATTGGGCTTCAAGCCCAGCGCCGCAATGATCTCGTCCTTCTTGCCCTGAAGGAACTTCGCAATGCCACCCGCCAGCTCGCCCTTTTCATCCATCTTAAACCAATAGGCCTTGTTGCCGGAGACAACCTCCGCATCCGCGCAGAGCTTGTCAATCTGCTTGCGGGGAGCGGTGAAGTCCGTCACGGGGAGCGCCTTGACAGTCTGACCCTCGAAGGGGCCGAAGCCGCAGTCACCCAGCAGGTCCGTCACGTCCTGACAGATCAGGTCAATACGCAGGTCGGGCTTGTCGGAGCCATAGAGCTCCATAGATTCCAGATAAGGAATGCGCTTAAAGGGAGCGCTGGAGGCCACGGAATAGGTGCCGTATTTAGCAAAGATAGGCGGAAGCACATCCTCTAAGACTGCGAACACATCCTCCTGTGAAGCAAAGGCCATTTCCATATCCAGCTGATAGAATTCGCCGGGGCTGCGGTCGCCGCGAGCATCCTCGTCACGGAAGCAGGGAGCGATCTGGAAATAGCGGTCGAAGCCGGAGGTCATCAGCAGCTGCTTGAACTGCTGGGGCGCCTGGGGCAGGGCAT
>USCW01000024.1 GCA_900553315.1 uncultured Eubacteriales bacterium | reverse complement strand
CGCCCGCAAACAGGCGGAAGCCGAGATTGAAACGCACCGCAAAGAGCTGGAAAGCTGCTTCTGGCCGGTGGAAAGACGATTGCCGCCTTCGCCGACCTCGCTGTCATAGCCCTTGTCCATCTTGAGGATGAAGCCCTCGGCGTTGACCATCTGCGCCGCACGGCGCACCTCTTCGTCGGTGGCTTCGGGCTTGCCATAGCGGATGTTGTCCGCAATGGTGCCGCTGAACAGGTGCGGGCTTTGCAGCACGTAGCCCAGATTGCTTTGCAGCCACAACTGACTGCGCTTGCGATAATCCACGCCGTCAATCAGAATGCTGCCCTCGGTGGGCTCGTAGAACCGGCAGACCAGATTCACAATGGTGCTCTTGCCGCTGCCGGTTTCACCTACCAGCGCGATGGTCTGCCCGGCCTTGATGTGCAGATTGAAGTGTGACAGCACCTTTTCACCTTCCTTGTAGCGGAAGGATACATCCTTGAATTCCACCTCGCCGTGGAGCTTCGGCCAGTTTTCACGCTTGGGATGGAAGTTGTCGCCGAATTCCGCAACCACCTCGGGGGTGTCCACAATGTCGGGCTCCGTTTCCAGCAGGGAGATCACGCGCTCTGCTGCCGCCTGTGAGGATTGCAGCTCGGCAAAAATGCGGGCGATGTCACGCACGGGCTGGAAGAACTGCACCGTGTAGCTGACGAATACGTTCACCGTGCCCAGCGTCATCGCGCCGATCAGCACATCCTGACCGCCCTTCCACAGCGCGTAGGCCGTGGCCAGCGAGCCAAGCGACACGACGATGGGCAGGAACAGAGAGGACAGCGTCGCCGCACGCACGGAGGAGCGGCGCATTTCACCGGCAACCTCGTTGAACTCCTGAATGTTCATTTCCTCGCGCACGAGGGTCTTGGTAGTCTTGGCACCGTTGATGCCCTCGTTAAAGCCGGCGGTGATTTGGCTGTTGGTCTTGCGTACCTTGCGGTAGGAGGCCAAAATGCTCTTCTGGAATTTCCAAGAGATGACTGCCAGCGGGGGCAGCACCAGAATGACCACCAGCGCCAGACGCCAGTTCAGCAGGAACATCTGGATGGAGCAGCAGACCAGAAACACCGCGCCCCAGCACAGATCCAGCAGCGACCAGCCGATGGTGTCCGCCAGCCGCTGGGTGTCGTTGGTCAGGCGGCTCATCAGGTAGCCCACGGGCATCCGATCGTAATAGGAGAAGGGCAACTCCTGAAGCTTCTGAAAGCCCAGCTTGCGGATGGTGTAGCAGGTGCCGGTCTCCACATAGCCGCTTTGGCGCAGGAACACGAAGATAGAAATCACCTGAAAGGCCAGCATAGCCAGATATACGCCGATGAAGGCGGGAATACCCTGCGTGGTCTGTCCGGTAATGAAGTTATCAATGGCGTAGGAGGTCATCATGGGGAGCAGCACGTCCAGAATGGCGCATACGGACATGAACACTGCCACGATGTACAGATTTTTGTGGTAAGGCTTGGCAATGTGCAGCAGCTTTTTCCACAGGGACAGGTCAAAGCGTTTGGTGTAATCCGTTTCCTGAAAGGACTGCATTAGTTCTTCACCTCGCTTTTCGTTTGGAGGGTTGCCTGATTCAGCTCATCCTCCAGTACGTTTTGAATGTTGTTAATGCGCTGATACAGGCCGGGACGGGAGCAGAGCTCTGCGTGCGTGCCCTGATCGGCCACGCGGCCGTCCTCCAGCACCAGAATGAAGTCCGCTTGGGATAGGGTCGTGATGCGGTGGCTGATAATCAGCGTGGTGGTATCCTTGGCGCGGTCATGAAGCGCGGAGCGAATTTGCGCATCCGTCTCCGTATCCACCGCAGAAAGAGAGTCGTCGAAAATCAGCACATGATTATCCTTCAGCAGCGTCCGGGCAATGGCGACGCGCTGCTTCTGCCCGCCAGAGAGGGTCACGCCGCGTTCGCCCACCAGCGTATCCCAGCTCTGATCGGCCTTCGTGATGAAGCCCTCGGCACAGGCAATCTGCGCCGCGTCCACAATGCGCTCCATATCGGGATGATTCAGCGCGATGCCCACGTTGTCGCGGATGCTCTTGCTGTACAGGAAGGGCTCCTGCAAAATCAGACCCACATGACTGCGCAGATATTCACGGTCAATCTTGTTCAGCGGCACGCCGCCGATGGAGATGGTGCCGCTGGTAGGCTCGTACAGCCGCTGCAAAAGATACATCAGCGTGCTCTTGCCGCTGCCGGTGCCGCCCAGCACAGCCACTGTCTTTCCGGCGGGAATGGTGAAGCTCACGTCCTTCAAAATGGGCTCGTCATTGTCGTAGGCAAAGGACACATGGTCGAATACGATGTCGCCGTGCAGGTCGGGCTTCAGCGCGTTCGGCTCCTCAGGCTCAGCGGGGGAGGAGAGGATGTCCTGAATGCGCTCCATGGAGATCAGGCTCTTGCCTGCGTCGGACAAGGTGCGGCCCAGCTGACGGATGGGGAAGAGCAACTGGCTCACGTAGGTGGTGAAAATAATGAGCGCACCCACGGTGATCTCGCCGCGGCTGGCGTACACCACGCAGATAAGCAGCGTAATCATGGCTTGCAGCATACTCAGCGCGTCGCCGCCGCCCCAGTAGATGGCCAGCAGGTCGTTCAGGTGGCGGGCCTTGTTGCGGAAATCGCTGCTGGCCTCGTCGAACTTATCCACCTCGCGCTGCTGTTGACCGAAGGCACGCACCACGCGCACGCCGGTGAGGTTCTCCTGAAGCACGGCGCTCATTTTGCCTTCGGCCTCGTCCATCACGCGGAAGCCCTTGTGAACCCGGTTGAAGAACCATGTCGCAAAGGCGAACAGCGCAGGCACGAGGATCATGGAATACAGCGTGATGGTGACGTTCTTGCCAATCAAAATAATCAGCGAGATCGTGACCAGCAGCACCGTGTTAACCACCTCCATGACCTGCACGGACAGGAAGCGGCGAATGGTCTCTACATCGCTGGTGCAGCGCTGGATCAGATCGCCCGTGGCTGCATGAACGTGGTAGGAAAAGGGCAGGTGCTGCAGGTGGCTGTACAGGGATTCCCGCAGGGTCAGGGCGATGTTTTCACTTGCAACGGCGCTCAGCCGTCCCTTGAAGAAGGTGAACACGCCGTTGATCAGGTTGAGCCCCACGAGGACTGCGCCCAGAACCCACAGGTTCAGACGCAGAAATTCGCGGCCGCCCAGCGCTTCAATGGGCTGGAGCAGCCAAGCGGGCAGCGTGGACGGGGCGGTCCCCAGCACGCTGTCAATGGTCTCCGCCAGCAGGATGGGCGTCATGAAGCCGATCAGCACGATCATGATGGTGCTGACCATGGCGCCGAGGAAAGGCCAGATGTTCGCTCTGACCAGCTCCCACATACAGGCTGCCGGTTTCTTCCGGTTGGGTTGCATAGGGCAGAATCCTCCTTAGAAAATATAGGATGCCAGAACGGCGAGGAGCGAGCCGCGCCGGAGTGGATGCAAGAAGGGCATGAAAAAAGCACCGACCGCCATTTCCATGCAGCCGATGCGAAAAGACTCAGAAAGCGCCTAAAAAGGCTCTAAGCACGCAAAAGGCCGCAGAAGGGCATGACAAAACGATTTTCAAACGTAGCCAATGCATAAACGTAGAACATAGCGCTGCGGCCTCCTTTCTTTATCAAGCGTTGTTTTCTTAACAAAAAGCAGTATACCGTATGTATGTACATTCGTCAAGAACTTTTCGAACTTTTTTTCAAAATCTGGAAAAATTTTCGCCCAGAATATTCGGGTTTTCATTCCAGTCCGTATTTTTTCAGTCTGCGCCACAGGGTGGAGCGGCTGATCCCCAGCTTTTCCGCCATTAGCTGACGGTTGCCCTCCGTTTCGCGGATCAGCGCACGCAGTTCTGTTTCCTCGGGACTGCTGACCACGTAAACGGGCGGAAGCTCGGCGGGCTTGCCCGGCAGCGGCGGCAGCAGACGCGATTGCAGGAAGGATGCGTCCAGCATGGTGGAACGGGCCAGAATGACTGCTTTTTCGCAGAAACAGCGCATTTCGTCCAGATTTCCGGGCCATGGATAGCGGATCAGCAGCTCCATTGCATCCTGCGTGAAGGTGGGACACTTGCGGTACTTGGCGGCGGCGCGATCCATATACTTTTGCAGCAGGGCGGGGATATCCTCGAGCCGTTCCTGCACGGCGGGAATCTTCAATTCATTGTAGCCCAGCTCCACCGCCAGCGGATGAAGAAAGCTGCCGTCCTCCGCCAGCTCCATCAGATTTTTATAGGATCCGCAGATCACCCGAACATTGGCCGGAACAGAGCTCAGGCTGCCGACACGCTGGTAGTTGGCGTGGAGCAACAGATTCAGCAGCTGATGCTGGCTCTCGTCCGTCAGCAGATGCACGCCGTTGAAATAGACTGTGCCTTTCTGCGCCAGCGAGATCAGGCCGCGCACGCCGCCCGGAGATTCGGTGCCGAAAATCTGCTCGGCTTGGGTGCGCAGGGGAATGACGTTCAGGTCAATGTTGACGAAGGGATTCTGCTGATAGATGCTTCCATTATGAATACACTCGGCCAGCCGCGGCTTTTCCACCCCGGAGGGCCCGGAGATCAGCACGGGTACGTCATAGAGCGCGTACTGCTTGGCGTCGTCCAGCAGCTGCTCCATGCGGGCGGAATGTGTCACATAGCTGCTGAAACGCGCCTTGGCAACGTGGCCCATCTGCTTGCGGGCCAGACGGATGGTCTCCTCCAAATCGTCGATCGCGCCGAATTCCTGCATGGAGACGATGAAGCCGTCGTTGCGACCGTCTATATCAATAGAAGCAACGTTGGTCAAAAAGGACTCGCTGCCGATGCGCATGACGGACGAATACAGGTTTTTGTGCAGGTTCAGCGCGTCCTCCAGCACGGGGGAGGGCTGCAAGCCCGGCAGCTTCAAAAAGGGCTGCCCTGCCAGCTGGGCGGCGGTGCTGTGGAGCATCTTCTCCGCATGGTCGTTGGCGACCTCGATGCAGCCGGCGGCGTTCAGCTTCAAAATGCCGTCGAAGGAATAGTTCAGCAGAGACATGAATTCGGCGGTGCGGCGCTGCTCGATCTTGATGGCCTCCAGCATATGCAGGGCCTGACGGACGGCGTTGCGCATACTTTCCTTCATGGAGTCCATGAATAGGCTCTTCATCCCTAACCGTGCGGCGCATTCACAGGCGATCTCGCCGCCGATAATCAGCTCGATGCCCGCCTGTGCGGCGCGCTCCACCGTCTCCGGTACATCCTTGCCGGAGGCGGCATAATAAATGTCCACGTCCGCGTGAAGGATGTGCGCAATGGGGGAACAGTCGCTGAACATATAGCGGAAGCCGATGAAGGCGATTTTCGGATGGGGATGCCCGACCATCTGACAAGCCTGATCCAGCAGCATTGCCATCTCCTGTCCGGTCAGCACAATGTCCACCACGGGGATGGACAACTGCGTCTTCAACAGATGCGCGTGATTACCGCGGGCTACGACTACGCCCGTATGTCCGGCAAAGTAGGACCGGACCTTCTCCACCACGTCGTCCGAGGAGGCCTTGATGACCTTCGCATCGATGAACGCCTCGCTGACGACCTCAGTAGCGCTCTTGTAGATCTGCTCGTTCGGCGTGACAATCAGCAGCCTGTTCATAGAAAACCTCCCTTCAGCGAATGTTTTTATTATAACGCGGGTCGAAGCTGGAAACAAGTGGAAGATTTTCAAACGTGGAAACGGATATGCAGATTTTGAAACAAAAAAGAAAACCTTGTCGCAGAAAAAGAAAACGATAAATAATTAACAAATAAATGTGGGCGAAAAACGACCAAATTGACCGGTGCGGAGATTGACGCAAAAAAGAGGTTTCTCTATAATGACGCTATCAAACATACGCCATCTTCAGGGCTACCAGCACAGTAACCCTGAAGATGGCGCATCTAGGAGAGGGCGAGTATGCTAAGGTACATTCTGCAACGACTGGGGCAGACATTCATCATCCTCATCATTGTGTCATTCATGACCTACCTGTTGATTGATTTTCTGCCTGGTGATCCCATCGCGGCCATGACGGGCGGCGAAATTTCCGGTGAAACGTATGATCGGCTGTATCACGAGCTGAACATGGACAAGCCTGTGCTTGTCCGCTATGTCATGTGGCTGGGTGATGCGCTGACAGGCAACTTTGGTATGTCGCAGTCGTACAACAAGTCGGTGCTGACCGTTATCGGCGAGCGCCTGCCCGTGACAATGTACCTGTCTCTGTTGGCGTTCCTCATCAGCGTGCCGTTAGGCATCGTGTTCGGTATCATCAGCGCCGTGAAGCGCGGCACCGCGGCGGACACCGCCGTGACCCTGACCGCGAACATCTGCTGCTGTCTACCGCAGTTCTGGCTGGGCATCCTGTTCATGTATGTGTTCAGTATGCTGCTGGGCTGGCTGCCCTCCATGGGCTTCGTGTGGCCTTGGGACAACTTCGGCCAGAGCATTCGCCAGACCATCATGCCGCTGCTGTGCTTGACCATTGGCGGTATCGCTTCCATTACCCGTCAGACCCGTTCCAGTATGCTGGAGGTCATCCGTCAGGATTACATCCGTACCGCCCGGTCGAAGGGCCTGAAGCAGAAGAAGGTCATTTACGTCCATGCGCTGAAGAACGCTCTGCTTCCTGTTATCACCCTGATGGGTCTTCGTCTGGGCGGCATGATCGGCGGTTCCGTGTTCGTGGAGAACGTATTCGTGATCCCCGGCATGGGCTCCCTGCTGGTCAACGCCATCAACAGTCAGGATATTCAGCTGATTCAGGGCTGCGTCTTGATGATTACGCTGTTCACCAGCGTTGTGAACCTGATTACCGATATTGTGTACGTGGTCGTTGACCCGCGCATCAAGATCGCTTGACGGAAGGGAGGCACGAAACCATGACGGACGTTATGACGGACAAGAAGGCCGCGGCTGCTGCCAGCCGTGCCTATAAGCGGAAGCACCGCAAGCAATTCATGAAAACGCTGTTTTCTCGTAAGATCGTGCTGGTTGCCGCGATTATCGTGCTGCTGATGATTATCATGGCGGTCTTTGCCGATCAGATTGTGCCCTATGATCCGAACAAGATCAGCATTCGTGAGCGCACTCAGGGTCCCAGCGCCGCGCACTGGCTGGGTACCGATGAATTTGGCCGTGACGTGCTGAGCCGCATCATCGTCGGCAGCCAGGTGTCTCTGGTGGTCGGCGTACTGGCGGTTATCATCGCTTGTATTATCGGTACTGCCTTTGGTATGATCGCCGGTTACTTCGGCGGCGTGGTGGACGATGTTATCAACCGTATAAGCGAGGCCATCCGTGTGATACCGCAGGTTGTGTTGGCCATCGCCTTGTGCGCGGTGTTCGGCGGCGGTATCCTGAACATGTCCATTATCTTGGGTATCTCGAACATGACCATTTACGTGCGTATGATGCGCAGCGAGGTTATGTCCATCAAGGAACGCGACTACATCATGGCTGGCAAGCTGCAGGGCAACAGCTCCTTCCGACTGATGCTCAAGCACGTGCTGCCCAATAGTATTTCGCCTATTATCGTGACCATGACCCAGCAGATCGGTAACACGATCCTGTCTGAGGCGGGTCTGTCCTTCCTGGGTCTGGGTATCAGCCAGCCCACGGCTTCTTGGGGCAGCTTGGTGTCCGGCGGCCGTGACTTCCTGTTGACCAACCCTGTATATTCTCTGGCACCCGGTATCTGCATTGCGCTGCTGGTTATCTGCCTGAATACGCTGGGCGATGGTATCCGCGACGCGCTTGACCCCCGTCTGCGCGGCGAACTGTAAGGAGAGTGGAAAGCTATGGCACATTTACTTGAGGTCAAGGATCTGGTCACTACCTTCCGCTCGGACGGAAAAGAGTTTAACGCCATTGAGGGCGTCAGCCTTCATGTGGATCGCGGCGAGATCGTCGGCATTGTGGGTGAGAGCGGCAGCGGCAAGTCCGTTACCATGCTGAGCGTTTTGCAGCTGATTTCCAGCCCCGGTCGTGTGGCGGGCGGCGACGTTCGCCTGGAGGGCGTGGACAATAACCTGCTGAGCTACGACGCGGAAAGTGAAATGATGCGTCAGGTGCGTGGCGGCCGCATCAGCATGATCTTCCAGGAGCCCATGACGAGCCTGAACCCCGTGCTGACCGTTGGCTACCAGATTCAGGAGAACCTGATGCTGCACAGCAACATGTCCGCAGAGGAAGCCAAGAAGCGCACCATCGAGGCTATGAAGATGGTGAACATCCCCGATGCGGAAACCCGTTACGATTATTATCCTCAGCAGTTCTCCGGCGGTATGCGTCAGCGCATCATGATCGCTATGGCAATGGCGCCAAACCCGGATATTCTGATTGCCGACGAGGCCACCACCGCTCTGGACGTGACCACGCAGGCACAACTGCTGGAAATGATTCGCCGCATCGCCAAGGAGACCAATACTGCGGTTATCATGGTCACGCACAACCTTGGTCTGGTGGCCCGCTATGCGGAGCGCATCTACGTCATGTACGGCGGTCACATCATGGAGACCTCCAATGCTAAGGAGATTTTCCATCACACCGAGCATCCCTATACCCGGGCGTTGCTGCGGGCTATTCCCCGGCTGGACGACCCCAAGGATCGTATTCTGATCCCTATTGACGGTTTGCCTCCCGTGCCCTCCATGCGCCCGGCTTACTGCCCCTTCTATGCCCGCTGCGAATATCGCTGCGACCGCTGCAAGGAGCATACCGACGCTTCCCTGAAGGAAGTGCGTCCGGGTCATTACAGCTCCTGTTGCCTGACGCAGCAAGAACTGGATGCGAAGGAAGAAGAGCTGAAGCACAAGGATTACGGCGCGTCTCCCGTGCGTCATATGAACGGAGAGCTTTGCCTGGATGTGCAGGACGTGCGCAAGTACTTCCCTGTGTTTAAGGGTATCATGAAGCGCAAGGTGGGTGAAGTGAAGGCCATTGAGGACATCACCTTCACCATCAAGCAGGGCGAGACCCTCGGCGTGGTGGGTGAGTCCGGCTGCGGCAAGACGACGCTGGCTCGCTGCATCATGCGCATGTATGAGCCGGATGAAGGCAAGATCATCTTCCACGGCACCGATATTGCGCACAGCAAGGATCGTGACCTGAAGCCCTTCCGTTCTCAGATCAGCATGATCTTCCAAGACCCCTTCTCCTCGCTGGATCCCCGTCAAAACGCGGGTTCCATCGTGGGCGAGTCTCTGCTGATCCACAAGATGGTGAAGGATCGTGCTGAGTACGATAAGAAGGTGGACGAGCTGTTCCGCAAGGTGGGTCTTGATCCGCTGATGAAGGAGCGCGTAGCCCATGAGTTTTCCGGCGGTCAGCGTCAGCGTATTGGCATTGCCCGTGCGTTGAGCTCCAACCCCAAGCTGATTATCTGCGACGAGCCGATCTCCGCCTTGGACGTTTCCATTCAGGCGCAGATTATCAACCTGCTGGAAAACATTCAGGCGGAAATGGGTCTGAGCTACATCTTCATTGCTCATGACCTTGCTGTGGTGAAGCACATTAGTGACCGCATTTTGGTCATGTATCTGGGTCGTGTGATGGAGATTGCTTCCTGCGACGACCTGTATGAACGTCCTCTGCATCCCTACACCCAGGCGCTGCTGTCCGCCATTCCTGTTGCGGATCCCACCGTCGAGGAAGGCCGCGAGGCTATTACCGTGCAGGGCGAGGTGCCCAGTATTCTGAAGCGGCCTTCCGGCTGCCCGTTCCATAACCGCTGTCCCAAGTGCACCCAGCGCTGCAAGGAAGAAACGCCTCAGCTGCATGACGTGGGTGACGGACACATGGTGGCGTGCCATCTGTTTTAATTCGATCGTTCCCTGTGCAAGACGCGCAGGAGATTGATAGAAATAAGGAGGCATCCCTATGAATCCCAAACGGCTGGTTGTCGCCGCGGCTTACCTGCCCGCCTACTGCTACGTGCAGGAGGGTGTGCATGGCACGGGTGTGTACTCCACGAGCGAAGAGGTTTGGACGCCCGAGACCGCTTGGAAGGAAGCAAAGTAAGATGTTTAGGGCTTTCGTGAAGAGGGCCTGAACATAAGCCCCTGCGCTTCTTCGCAAGAGGAAGCGCAGGGGAGGATCAAACAAGGAGGTTATTTCCAAATGAAGAAACTGGTTGCTCTCCTGCTGGCAGCGATCATGCTGACGGCAATGGTTCCCGCCATGGCGGAAACCGCGACTGAGCCCACCTACGGCGGCACGCTGACTGTGCTGGGCTTCGATCATTCTACCTTCTTCCTGCCCTATTCTACCACCACCTCTGACCGCTACAATGCGGCGCCCGCCATCGAGTCTCTGGGCCGCAAGGATCCCGAGACCGGCGATACCTTCCCCTGGCTGGCGGAAGAGTTCATCACCGATGCGGATAACCTGACCTTCACTATCAAGCTGCGTCAGGGCATCAAGTTCAGCGATGGCAGCGACTTCAACGCCGCGGCTGTTGTGTGGAACTTCGACAAGATGGTCGAGTTCGGCAAGAGCTCCGAGCTGGTGAACGTTGCTTCCTATGAAGCGACCGACGACTACACCGTTGTGATGCACTTCGACACCTGGGCCAACACCTGGGAAGACACCATCGGTGAAGTTCGCATCTATTGCCCCGCCGCGTTTGAGGCGAACGGCGCTGACTGGGCGGCTATCAATGCCGTCGGCACCGGCCCCTTCGTGCAGAGCGAGTTCGTGCAGGACAGCCACATCACCTATGTGAAGAACGACAACTACTGGCGTGACGGCGAGCCCTATCTGGACAGCATCAAGGTTCTGATGATCAGCGACGCTACCACTCAGCTGTCCGCCTTCAAGAACGGCGAGCTGGACGTGCTGCGCAACCCCAACACCACCGCGATCGAGCAGCTGAAGGACAGCTACGAGAACGTGGCTGGCAACGCTCCTGACCTGGCTGGCATCACCTACATGATGTTCTGCTCCGGCGACGAGCAGTCTCCCTTCTACGATGTGAACGTTCGTCTGGCTGTGATGTACGCTGTGGACTGGGCTGACATGGCCGAGGGCATCTACAACGGCCTGGGCGATGCGACCCCCGTGTTCGCTGTTCCCGGTGCTTACAGCTACGACGATACCCTGGAGGTTTATCCCTATGATCCCGAGAAGGCGAAGGAGCTGCTGACTGCTGCGGGCTATCCCGATGGCTTCAACACCACCATCACCATCAACGATGAGAACGCCGCCAACAATCAGTGCGCCGTGATCCTGCAGGCTTACCTGTCCATGGTGGGCATCAATGCGGAGATCAAGACCCTGACCAATGCGGACTTCAACGCGCAGAAGGCCGAGGGCACCTATGATCTGGGCATCATGGTGAACAACGGCTCTTCCAAGCTGGACTTCACCGCCAACTACATCCGTCTGTACTCTTCCGAGGGCGTGAACTACAAGAACATGATGGCGAAGCCCGCCGACTATGAGGAAGCTCTGTTCGGCGCCCGCGCTGCCAAGACCCTGGAGGAGAAGAAGGAACTGCTGAAGAAGGCTGCTCGCCTGTTCAGCCATGACTATGCTCTGGTTGTGGCCACCGGCTATATGCCCGCTTACTGCTATGCGCAGAAGGGCGTGCATAACACCGGCATCTGCACCACCACCGCTGAGTCCTGGACGCCTGAGTGCGCTTGGAAGGAAGCTAAGTAAGCTTGTTCCCGTCCGAAGGCATGGGGGAAACCCTGTGCCTTCGGAGCTTGTGCGGCCATGCGTGCGCATGAACGCGCTGGTCGGAATTCATGCACGCTGCGGAATGCGGGTCATCCGCCGAGGAATGCAGGGTGCTTCAAAAAAAGCGCTGTTGAATAGCACTTGGGAGAATAAGGAGGCTACACCATGGAAACTTTGATGAAGCCGCAGATGGGGGTTAATTCTGAGAAGGCGACGGACGATTACCTCCAGTACCTTCGTCAGATGAACATTAGCCATTGCTTCGTGATGTTTTCCAACGAGCATTCCAATTACGAGGACGTGAACCGTATTCTGGACAAGGTTCGCAAGGCGGGCCTGACGGTGGATGATGCGGGCAACGCGTTCCTGTATAAGCATCCCTCCATTCATCTGGGCATGGATGACCGGGATATGTGGATCGAAAAGTATAATGACCTGAACCGCATTATTGCTCATGCGGGCGTGAAGGTTGGTTATATCGGCAACAGCCGTGTTTCTCATGACGGCTATTTCGCCAGCGAGGCGACGCACGGTGCGCTGGGTCGCACGGTGAACATGGAGAACATCCTCAAGCGCCCTGCCAAGTATGACAAGGTGGTTGAGGAAGCTGAGCTGTGGGATTGCTTCCAGTATTTTCTGAAGCAGGCGCTGCCTGTGGCGCAGGAAGAGGGAATGCGTCTGTCTATTCACCCCAGCGATCCGCCTTATCCGATGTATGAGGGCTATGCCAGCCTGATGCATAGCGGCGACTGCTTCCGTAAGGCCTTTGCTATGGCGGATGCGATTGCTCCCGGCGTGCTGGGTATGAAGTTCTGCTGCGGTTGCTGGCTGGAGGGTGGCAAGGCCTTTGGCGATATTCTGTCTGATCTGCGCGAGTTTGTGCGCGACCATCGCGTGCTGACGGTGCATTTCCGCAACGTGAGCAGCCCGCTGCCCTGCTTCACCGAGACGCTGTGCGAGGACGGCTACATGGACATGACCAAGGTCATGCGGCTGCTGGTGGAAGAGAAGTACGATCAGGCGATTTACGTCGATCATATTTTCCAGACCACCGAAGCGACCGGCGGCGATCTGGCAGCCTTTGCCTATGCGACCGGCTACATGAAGGGCCTGATGAACATGGCCTACAGCGACGCGGCGAACAAGTAAGGCCGGTTTTCCATCCTAAAGACAGAGAGGAAAGAACGCACCATGTTTTTGCCGGAAGGAATTATCATTCCTGTTATTACACCTGTTGACGCGCAGGGCAAGTTCAATGAGCCGGTATATCGTCAGCTGATCGACTTCTGGGCCGATCACGGCATTGACGGCGTTTTCCCGTTTGGCACCACGGGCGAGTTTTACGCCTTCGATAACGAGGTGTATCGTCATGTGCTGGAAGTGACCAAGGACGCGGTGCGCGGCCGCATGACGGTGTACGCCGGTGCGAACCACATCACCACCGCGGGTGCGGTTGAGTTGGCGAAGATTGCCGAAGAAGTGGGTGTGGATGCGCTGAGCGTGCTGACCCCCATGTTCGTCAGCCAGACGCAGGACGAGCTGCTGGCCTACTATACGACCATTGCGAACGCTACGTCCCTGCCGATCATCATCTACAACAACAAGCCTAAGACGAACGTCACCGTCGCGCCCGAAACTGTGCGCAAGCTGGCACAGATCAAAAATATCGTGGGTGTGAAGGATTCCACCGGGGATATGACGAATACCGAGGAGTACATTCGCCTGACCCGTGATCTGCCTGATTTTCGCGTGCTGGTGGGTCGTGATACGCTGATTTACGCCGGCCTGTGCTATGGTGCGGCGGGCGCAATCACCTCCTGCGCGAACATTGCGCCGGATCTGGCGGTGGCGATTTACAACTGCTACAAGGCAGGCGACCAGGCGGGAGCGCTGGACGCGCAGTTCAAGTTCTCAAAGCTGCGTATTTCCACGAACATGGGTACGTTCCCGGTGGTCATTAAGGAAGGTCTTCGCATGATGGGGTATGACGTGGGCGATTGCATCGCTCCTATCGCGCCCCTGAGTGAAGATAAACGCGCTGAATTGCGCGAGGTACTCACGAGCATTGGTGTGCTCGCTTGAGAGGAACAGAAGGAGGAACAGAAAGATGAACGTTGGATTTATTGGTCTGGGCATTATGGGTAAGCCGATGGCGAAGAACCTGATGAAGGCTGGCTATAAGGTCTATGCATATGATGTGGTGGAAGCCAATGTGCAGAACGTGGCAGAGGCGGGCGCTGTGGCCTGCAAGTCCATCAAGGAAGTCTGCGATAACTGCAAGGACGTCATCACCATGCTGCCCAACAGCCCCCACGTCCGCAGCGTTGTGATGGACAAGGGCGGCATCTTTGACAGCGCTTCCGAGGGCACCTTGCTGATCGACATGAGCTCTATCGCTCCCGGCGCCAGCAAGGAGCTGCATGCTGAGCTGGCCAAGAAGGGCATTCACATGGTGGATGCGCCTGTGTCCGGCGGCGAACCCAAGGCTGTGGACGGCTCTCTGGCTATCATGGTCGGCGGCTCCGAGGAAGACTACGAGCGTGCGCTGCCCCTGTTCAAGGTGATGGGCGGCTCCTACAATCTGATCGGCGGCATCGGCAGCGGCAACACCTGCAAGCTGACCAACCAGATTATCGTGGCTGTGAACATTGCCGCGTTGAGCGAGGGCATGATGCTGGCCAAGATGACCGGCACCGATCCCGAGAAGGTGTTTGAGGGCATCCGCGGCGGTCTGGCGGGCTCTACCGTCATGAACGCGAAGGCTCCCATGATGCTGGCTGGCGATTTCAAGCCCGGCTTCCGTATCGATCTGCACATCAAGGATCTGAACAACGCGCTGGAGACCGGTGAGAAGTTCAATTCTCCGCTGCCTCTGACCGAGATGGTTCAGGAGTGGTTCAAGGCGCTGTCTGCGGAAGGCTGCGGCAGCTGCGACCACAGTGCGCTGGCGAAGCACTACGAAGAGCTGACCGGCGTGTCCTTGAAGCAGAACTAAGCTCTGGTCATGTTCAGAGAGGGATTTCTTTAGAGAGAAGTCCCTCTCTTTTTGTTTTGCGTGCGGCACAGAGTTAAGGCAATACCGCACAATTTGTTGGCAGCGTAGGCGATGCCTTTTCCGCCATCTG
>USCW01000023.1 GCA_900553315.1 uncultured Eubacteriales bacterium | reverse complement strand
AACCCCGAGTGCCGCGTGACGGTGATCGACGATTTTGTGACGGCAGATAACGTCGCGGAGTACATGAGCAAAGGCTACAGCTATGTGATTGACGCTATCGACAGCGTGCGGCCAAAAGCGGCGCTGATCGCATACTGCCGTCGCTACAAGGTGCCGCTGGTCACGACGGGCGGGGCGGGCGGTCAAATCGATCCGACGCAGATCCAGGTGGCCGATCTGGCGAAAACGATCCAGGATCCGCTGGCCGCCAAGCTTCGCGAACGTCTGAAAAGCGACTTCAACGTGGTGAAGAACAGCAAAGGCAAGCTGGGTGTTGACTGTGTGTTCTCAACTGAAGCGCTGGTTTATCCCCAGGCAGATGGGTCTGTCTGTGCGATGAAGAGTACGGCGGAAGGGCCAAAACGAATGGATTGCGCCTCCGGCTTTGGTGCGGCCACCATGGTGACCGCCTCCTTTGGCTTTGTGGCGGTCTCTCACGCCCTGAAGAAGATGATGGCGAAGGCGGAACGTCAGGCCTGAGCCTGACGCGCTGCGTCCTGTACCGCGTCGCTGAGCGCGATCAACCCCTGACCGCGCGAGGCGCTGAGCTGGGCGCGCAGCCCAAGTTCATCAAACAACGCCAGCGGCGAATGTGCCAGCAATTCCGCCGCGTTTTTCCCTTCCACTGCGGTTAACAGCACCGCCAGCAGCCCTCTGACGATACGGCCTTCGCTGTCGCCAAAGAAGTGCAGTTTCTCGCCGGAGAGGCTATACCCCAGCCAGACGCGGTTTTCACAGCCTGCAATCTCTTTCGCCTGCGCTTTGAGATCGTCTGAAAGCGCAGGGAGCTGTTTACCCAGCAGGATCAGTTGGCGATATTTATCTTCCCACTGTGTAAGCGGGGCGAAGGTCTGTTTTAAGGTCTCTTCTGTGATGACCGTGCCGAACGGATGCCCGGCTAAAGCAGCGCTAGTCATTAATCCACCAGTAATTCAAGGGCGCGGTCAACGGCGGCAACCAGCGCGTCAACATCGCTTTGTGTGTTGTAAGGCGCGAAGGAAGCACGTAGCGTACCGCTAACGCCAAGCGCTGCCAGCAGCGGCTGGGCGCAGTGCTGTCCGGCGCGCAGGGCGATGCCATATTCCGCCAGCAGCGTGACCATATCACTGTGATGCACGCCTGCAAAATCAAAGGCGAGCAGGCTGGAATCCTGCACGCGGAACGAGCGGAAACCGGGGCGTTTTTTAAGCTCTTCTTCTGCAAGCGTAGCCAGACCCCGGCTCCAGCTTTCAGCCTGAGCCACGTCCGTTTCTTCCAGCCACTCAAGCGCCGCGCTGAAGCCAATCACGCCCGCCACGTTGGGGCCCATAGCGTGCATCAGCAGGAAGTTACCGGGATTTTCTTCCTGACCAACCTTCTGAGACACACGCGCCGCCATAGGCACAGCGGACACGCCCGCGGAACCGATCAGCGGATTGATCTTGCCGCCGCTGAGCTTGTTCATCAGCTTCGCAAGCAGCACGCCGCCCGCAGTACCCATGCCAAAGGCAACGATACCCAGCGCGATGATTTCAATGGTCTCCTTGCGGATGAAGGTGCTAGCAGTTGCTGTCGCACCAACCGTAACGCCCAAGAAAATGGTGACGATATTCATCAACTCATTCTGAGCCGTTTTGTTCAGACGCTCCACCACGCCGCATTCCTTCATCAGATTGCCCAGCATCAGCGAACCGACCAGCGGCGCAGCAGAAGGCAGCAACACAGCGACCAGAATCGTCACAACGATGGGGAACAGAATCTTCTGCTTCTTAGAAACAGGAGCCAGCTGCTCCATCACAATCATGCGCTCCTTCTTGGTGGTCAGCGCTTTCATAATCGGAGGCTGAATCACAGGCACCAAGGCCATGTAGCTGTATGCAGCTACGGCAATCGGGCCCAGCAGATGGGGCGCAAGCTTGCCGGTCAGCCAGATAGCTGTGGGGCCGTCCGCACCACCGATGATGCCGATAGCACCGGACTCAGCCGCAGTAAATCCGAACAGCGCATAAGCACCCAAGAAGGTCATGAAAATACCCAGCTGTGCAGCAGCACCCAGCAGCAACGTTTTGGGGTTCGCAATCAACGGACCAAAGTCTGTTCCTGCGCCAACGCCCAAGAAGATCAAGCAAGGATAAATGCCCAGCTTCACGCCCAGATACAGGTAGTCCAGCAGACCGGCAGAAATGACCTTGCCGGAGTTTGCCACTAGATTGCCCAGCGCGTCGAATACCTGACCGCCCTGTAAATAGCAGCCACTGTTCATCACAACGTTCAGATTTTCATAGAGCACCTTGCCGGTCTCCATGCTCACGATCGCACCGTTTTCGGCAATCTTCACTGCTTCGGATACCGTTGCTGTCAGATTGCCCAGAATCGAACCCGAGGGAGTCAGAATCGCACCTGCCGCATTAACGGTCAGGTTCGCAATGTCTGCCAAATCCTTCGAGTTTACCAGCGTTGCACCGCCAAACAAGCCCCAGTTCACATGACCGCCCGCAAACAGCTCTTCATGATATACTTCGCTGCCCAGCAGGTTAGTCAGCAGCATACCGAAGGCAATCGGCAGAAGCAGCAGCGGTTCAAACTTCTTTACAATGGCCAGATACAGCAGCAGACACGCAACCGCAACCATGATCAGCGCCTGAGGGTTCTGAATGAACAGCGCAATACCGGAGGTCGCGTAGAGTTGCTGTATGGTGCCAAGAATATCAATGGACATCTTATCAACTCACTTTCCGTGTGGAAATGCTCAGCCCAGCACCACCAGCGCGTCGCCTGCGTTGACCGTCGCGCCCTTCTGCACGCACACCTGCACAACCTTGCCATCGTGCGGCGCAGGAATGTCATTTTCCATCTTCATGGCTTCCAGCACCACCAGCGCGTCACCCTGCTTCACGGTGTCGCCAACCTTCACCTTCACGTCCAAAATGTTGCCGGGCATGGGAGCCTTCACGGACTCACCAGCCGCAGTAGCGGTGGGCGCAGCAGCAGGAGCAGCAGCCTTCACCGGCGCAGCGGGAGCAGCAGCTACAGGCGCAGCCGCCACGGGAGCAGCCGCACGGACGGTCGCAGCGGTCTGTGCGCCGCCGACCTCTTCTACATCCACTTCATAGGTCGCGCCATTGACGGTAATCATAAACTTACGCATGAACGTATCCTCCTCAAATTCAAATCCTTGTAAGTGTCTGCTTCCTTAAAAGCGGCTGTAAACCTGCTCGTCGCGTCCGGCACGCTGCCAAGCGGGAGCATTCGAGATACGACGCACCCGGCGAACAACAAAGCCAGTCTCCTCACCCATCGCTGCCGCAACAGCCGCAGAAATCACCGCAATCAGCACGTCATCCTGCGTGGGTGCAGCAGCTTCCGCCTCCACAGGGGCCGGAGCTGCAACAGGAGCAGGAGCCCCTGCTTCCTTTTCCTTAGGCTTTTTGCTTTGGGACAGCATCGTCATGATCTTAATCAGGCCGATCAGCACAATCAGGCCAAAGAACACAACCAGCATACCCACAGCCGTAACGCCCAAGCCAAATAACAAGTTATCCATGTCAGCACACGTTCCTTTCCGTTACAGCGGCAGGTTGCCGTGCTTCTTGGGCGGATTCGCGTCCCTCTTGGAGGACAGCATCTCCAGTGCAGCCAGGATCAGCTTGCGGGTCTCGGCGGGATCACACACATCGTCGATCATGCCGGCCTTCGCCGCAGCCACACCGTCCGCCACTTCTGCGGCATACTTGGCCTCCAACTCAGCGCGTGCTTCCAGCGCGGGCTTCTTGCTGTTCTTCAGTTCGTCAACATACAGTACCTGCACCGCCGCTTCGGGAGTCAGCGCAGAAATCACCGCACCCGGCCAAGCGTAGCACACGTCCGCATTTGCCTTGCCGCCCATGGCCACATAGGCCTGACCAATAGCGTTGCCGACCACCACGGAAACCTTGGGGCAGGTCGCTTCCGCATACGCATACAGCAACTGGCTGGCGGTAATCATCGTCCAGCTCTGTGCCTTCGCCTCCGGAACAGCCACACCCTTGCTGTTGATGAGGCTTACCACCGGCAGCGAATAGCAGTCGCACAGGCGGATAAACCGTGCCGCCTTCGCCGCAGCCGCAGGCGTAATCATGCCGTCGTTTTCCTTTGCATTGCTGCACACGATGCCGACACTACGGCCGCCCATGCGGCACAGCGCCACGCGCAGAGCCTTCCCCCACTCCTTGTACAGTTCAATGAAGCTCGCGTTATCTGCCATCGCTGCCAGCAGCGCATCGCTGTCCATAGCGTCCACAGCGGGCAGCAGACGATTCATATCGTCGCCGTCCATCAGAGGTGCATCCTCCGCATTAGAACCCGGCAGCAGATCAAGCACCTGCACCGCCAGCGAAATCGCCTCGTCTTCGGAGGCCGCAGTCAGTGCCACGCCGCCCTGTGCCGCCATGGCCTTCGCACCGCCCAGCGACTCGCCAGTCAGCGTTTCGCCGCTCACGGAGCTCATCACCTGCGGGCCATAGACCATCAATTCGCCAACCTTTTCCGCTTGAATGCTCACGTCCGCGATCTGGCTGATCAGAGCCGCGCCACCCGCACAGGGGCCCAGCACCAGCGCAACCATCGGGCATACGCCGGACAGACGGGTCATCTTGGCGAATACCTCAGCATAGGCGTTCATCGCCGCCGCGCCCTCGTCCAGACGCACACCGTTGCTGTCACACATTGCGACCACCGGTGCACCCGTCTTCTGCGCCAGATCCAGTATCTTCAAAATTTTCTGCGCCTGCATCCGGCCCATAGCGCCGCCATGCACCGTGAAGTCCTGCGCGAAGAGATATACTGGGCGATCCTGCACCGTGCCGTAGCCGGTTACAACGCCAGCGCCGTCCTCTCCCGCGCTTACCAGAGCGTCCAGCTCAACAAAGCTGCCCTGGTCCAGCAACTTGGCCACCCGCTCCCGGGCAGTCAGCTTACCCTGAGCGCGCTGCTTGGCCACGCGCTCAGCGTTCCCCTGCAGGATTTCCTGCTTCTTTTGCAGCACCTGCTTCAGGTCTTGCGTGTTGTTCATGTCCGTTCTCCTTCCATGAATCCTGCGATCTTGGCCTTGCGGCCAAGGAAAATTGGATGGTTCAAACTTTTCCCAATTTCTCTTTTTCTGCGTATTCCCCCTATTTCCTGCCTCTCCTGCAAAATTTTGTGATCTATGTAACAGGTGTTCCCAAATCGCGCAGGATATGAAAAAAAGACCGCACAGTATTTCCTGTCGGTCTTTTTCTCGATCTAATGCCCCAAAGTGCCGCTGCACCCCGTTTTTTCACCCGCTATGTTAAAGCAGGCTGGTGCCCTGTCGCTTGCCTCTGCCGTCCCCTGGCGTCTCACGACGGGGGCGTGACATTCTCTCACGAACCCGGGTTCCATTTTATGAAATGTGGGTAAAAACAAGAGCGCTGGCGAACACCCCAGGAGCATCACTCTCGAGCATTATTATATGCACCTCATTCGTCCCTGTCAAGGGGCAAACAAAATGTATCCGCCATGATTTTCTTTCTGCCTGATCTACCGCCTCTTTACAACCGTGCGCTTCGGCGGTATGATGATTACGAAAGCTTTTGAAGCGCATTTTAAGGAGGTATTTCATGGCAAAGGCCATTTTGAATCCCGGCAAAGAGAAACGCGTGCTCGGCGGTCATCCGTGGGTTTTCCGCAGCGATATTCGGGAGGTTCAGGGCAGCTTCACACCCGGCGACATAGTAGACGTCCTGTCCAGCCGCGGACGATTTCTCGGTCGGGCGTTTTATAATCCCCAGTCTCAAATTTCTCTGCGGATGATGACGCTGCATGACGAGCCTGTTGACCGCGACTTTATTTTCCGCCGCGTAAAGGAGGCCGTCGATTACCGCCGTACCTTTGCCGATCTGCATTCCTGCCGCATGATTTTTGCCGAAAGCGACCGTCTGCCCGCGCTGATCGTAGACAGCTTCGGCGACGTGCTGGTCATGCAATGTCTGGCGCTGGGCATGGAGCGCTTCAAGCATGACGCTGCCGACGCGCTGCAAGAGCTGTTGCATCCTGCGGGCATCTATGAGCGCAGCGACGTACCCGTTCGCACGCTGGAGGGCCTCGAGTTGACCAAAGGCCTCATCTGCGGCGATGTGCCTGATCGGGTGGAGATGGTCGAGAACGGCGTTCACTTCTGGGTTGACGTAAAGGAAGGCCAGAAGACCGGCTTCTTTCTCGATCAGAAGGAAAACCGCGCCGCTATCGCCCCCTTTGTAAAGAATGCCCGCGTGCTGGACTGCTTCACCCATACCGGCAGTTTTGCCCTTCATGCAGGTCATTTTGGCGCACGCGAGGTCATTGGCGTGGATATTTCCGACTATGCCTGTCAGTTCGCCACAGAAAACGCTCGCTTAAATCATTTGGAGGATCGCGTTCGCTTTGTCGAGGCTAACGCCTTTGATCTGCTCAGCGAGGAGAGCCGTGAGGGCGAAAAGTATGACGTTATCATCCTTGATCCTCCCGCCTTTACCAAAACCCGTTCCGCTGTGGCCAGCGCTACCCGCGGATATAAAGAGATTAACCTTCGCGCCATGAAGATGGTGCGTGACGGCGGCTACCTTGTCACATGCTCCTGCTCCCAGCACATCCTGCCCGCCGCTTTCATGGACATCGTCCGCGACGCGGCTCGGGACGCACATGTGCAGCTTCGTCAAGTCGAGTACCGCACGCAGGGCAAGGATCATCCCATTCTCCCTGCCGCACCCGAAACGCAATATCTCAAATGCGGTATTTTCCAGATCCTGCATTAAACCTGCCCGTTATCACAGACTGACCTTCATTTTGGGGAGAAGGTCGGTCTTTTTATGGTGTCAAATCCCCGGGTGTTGCCATAAACGTCTCCTGCGCAAATGTACTGGACAGCAGCGCGTCGCGTTCCCGGGTCACGTCCTCCAATGCAGCCTTCCATGATGCTTTTTCCACCAGCCATGCCTCCTCGGCTGTTTTGCGTGCATCCTCCGCCGCGCCGAGCTTTTCCTGTGTCTCCGCCAGACGCTGCTCGGCGTTGAAGCGAATATCGCGCTCCGCATCCCGTTCGCCCCAAAGAATACATGTAATGATTCCCATCACGCAAAGCGTCATGACCAAAATGACCGTATGCCGTTCCATGCCATGAACCGTCTCCTTTCGCAGCCTTCTATGCTAGCTTGTGCCGCATAGAAACGGTTTATGCAGTCAGCATTCAAAGCTTCACGGCCTTTTTCGGACAGCCATCTACGCATTCCATGCAAAGAATGCACTCCGTACCATTGCGTCGACTGCGCTTGGGATCCAGCAAGTCCACCTCCATGGGACAGGTGCGGACGCACTTGCCGCAATGCACGCATTTGGACTCGTCTACCGCGATGCGCATCCGAGAGAAGTAGCTTGCCGGTTTCAAAAAAACCGTGATCGGACACAAATATTTGCAGAAAGCCCGATTATCCTTCAGCACCAGCGCCAGCACAATTCCCGCCGCATAATACAGCCCATTACCCACCAGAAAGCTGATAAACATAATGTTTTCCAGTCCCGGCACGTGCAGCAAAAACAGCGCTGCCACAAAAGCAAGCGATAACCCGAACGTCACATACCGCAGCCAGCCAAAGCCGCGTCTCGGTCCCTGCGGATGCTTGTAAGGCAACCAATCCAACACCATGGCCGTCCAGCAAGCATAGCCGCACCACCCGCGTCCAAACAGCAGCGGACCAAAGATTTTTGCCACCGCGTAGTGGATCGTTGCCGCTTCGAATACGCCCAGAAACAAGTAATACCAGAAGCCCTCGATCTGCATATTTTCTCGGCTCATAATGCCCAGATAGACCAGCATATACAGCCCTACCGCCAACTGCACGACCCGCCTTGCGTGGCGATAATGCCGTGTATAGAGCGCCAGCCCCACTGCCAGACAGATGCCGATATAGCTGAAATTCAGCAGATAGAAAATATTATCAAGGCTGAGCCACAGCGTCACCGCTACCGTCTCGAAAATACCCAGCATAATCAGCGATGCACGATACATCTTCAACTTTTCCCGCATGTTTTTCCCTCCTGAAAACAGCGCACGGGCAGCCGATATTCGGTCGACTGCCCGTGTGCTGTTCTTTTATTCAGGCGTCGAACGCCAGTATTCTATCCGTTAGCCCAGCAATTTGAACGACTGCACCATGCTCAGCGTGGGAATCTCGAACGCCGGTACGCCCGGAACCCCCGCCAGCTGAAGCACCAGCACCATCACGCCAACGATTGCAACATACAGTGCAAACCAGTTCAGCGAGGCCTTCTGAATCAGTTTCAGCATGAAACGAATGGCCAGATAGCCGCTCACCGCCGCGATTACCACACCGACAATCATGGGAATCAGCTCCAGCTCCGCCAGATAGCCGTTCTCAATGGCACTCTTGCCCTCAAAAACAAGACTGCCCAGAATCGCAGGAGCGCTCATCATGAAAGCGAACTTTGCCGCTGCACGACGATCCAGCTTAGAGCACAGACCGCCCGTCAGCGTAGAACCGCTGCGGCTCACGCCCGGCAGCAATGCGATAGCTTGCATAATGCCCATAATAATAGCGTGCTTGAAGCCCGGCTTCTGCGCCCGCGGCCCCGGCTTCGCGCTGACGTTCTCTGCAATCAGCAGGAACACCGCCGTAATCAAAAAGCTTACGCCCAAAAACCAGCCCGTAAAGAACTGCTCAACAAAATCATTGAACAGCACCACAACCACCAGTGCCGGCAGCGACGCGATAATCAGCAGCAGCAGCGTCTTGGACTTGAAAGGATTCTTCAAAATTCCCCACCAGTCCTTCCAGAAAACCACCACAACCGCCAGCAGCGTTCCCGCGTGCAGCAGCACATCAAAAATGATATATTTCCCCGTGTCTGCTTCCACATCCGAAATGCCCATCAGCAGCCGCGCCAGAATCAGATGACCGCTGGACGAAATCGGCAGAAACTCCGCCAATCCCTGTACCAGACCAAGCACCGCAGCTTGAAAAATATTCATTCCCTGAACTCCTTTCAGAAATGTTCCGTTGAAAGATTATACCATAACTTTCCGGCGCTGTCATCAGCTTGCCGCAAAGTTTTACCGCCGCAATCATCTTCTTATGAATTTTTAATGCTTGACAAACGGTTTTGTCTGGCTATAATAAGGCTATATTGGCGATGAGGAGACGCTCGCGTTCTTTTTTCCCGCTTTCAGAGAGCTTTCGGTTGGTGCAAGAAAGCAGCGGCAGGAATGCGTATACAGCTCCGAGCTATCCGCTGAAGGTTTGTCAGGCTGTGTAGGCGGCATCCGGTGCGCCGGTTATCGCGCAGAGAGAATCATGTTGTTCTCTCACAGAGGGACAGGCAACTGTCCAAACATGGAAGTGGTACCGTGACATTGTTCACCTTCCTCGAGCAACCGCTCGTGGAAGGTGTTTTTATGTCCAGCCGCTTTGGGAAAGGATGGATTTTTGAATGAAAACGCTGGATGAGCTTTCCTTCGCGCACCGTTTTGATACCATCAGCGGCAGCGCAATCCGTGAGATCTTAAAGCTCACTATGCAGCCGGGCATGATCTCTTTTGCCGGCGGCAACCCGGCGCGTTCCGCGCTGCCGGACGAGCAGGTCAAGGCAATTTGCGAAAAGGTCATGACCGAAAACGGTAAGGGTATCTTGCAATACGGCGCAACCGAAGGGTATCCCGCGCTACTGGAGCAGTTGTATCCCTATCTGTGCGAAGCTGTCGGCATTGATATTCCGCAGGGCGGCATACTTCCCGTAACGGGCTCCACACAGGCGATGGATTTGCTTTGCAAGGCGCTGATCGATCCCGGCGACGTTGTGCTGCTGGAAAATCCTTCTTTCCTCGGCAATATCCAATGTATGCGGCTGTATCAGGCTAAGCCCGTTCCTGTTGAAAGCGACGAAAACGGTCTTATTATTGAAGCCTTGGAAAAGGCCATGCAGCAGTACCATCCCAAGCTGCTGTATGTCATTCCGACCTTCCAGAATCCCACGGGCAAGGCGCTTCCGCTGGAACGGCGCAAGGCTATTGCAGAACTGGCCACCAAATACGGCGTTGTAGTTGCCGAAGACGATCCTTACCGTGATCTACGTTACGCAGGCGATCCGCTGCCCTCTATCAAGAGCTTTGACACGGAAGGCTGGGTGGTGTTCCTCGGCTCCTTCAGCAAGATCATCAGTCCCGGTCTGCGCGTGGGCTATCTTGCGGGAGATCCGCAGATTATTCGCAAGTGCATCATTGGCAAGCAGTCCTCCGATGTGCATACTGCCAATCTGAATCAGGCCATCGTGGCGGAATATCTGCGTCAGGGCTTGCTTCCCGACCATATCCGCAGTATCTGCCAGAGCTACGCGGAGCAGTTGAACGCTATGCTGGACGAGCTGAAAACCTTCCCTGCCGGAACCACCTTCACCCATCCGCAGGGCGGCCTGTTTGTCTGGGTAGAGCTTCCGAATGGACTGGATGCCGTCAAGCTGATGCCCAAGTGCATCGAACGCCATGTGGCCTATGTCCCCGGCACCCACTTCTTCGCCGACGGTGGTCACGAAAACACCCTGCGCCTCAACTTCTCCAACAGCACCGTTGCCCAGATTCACGAAGGCATAACCACGCTGCGGGAAGTCATTGCTCAGGCGTAACACGCTTGTTTCCCCCATGAAAATCATGATACATATAAAGGAGAATGAACCATGCCTCACGTACTCGACATTTTGAAGGAACGCGGTTTCATCGCCCAGACTACCTTTGAAGACGAACTGTACGAACAGCTGAAGCAGCCCACGACCTTCTATGTAGGCTTCGACCCCACCGCCGATTCCCTGCATATTGGTCACTACATTCCGATCATGGCCATGGCACACATGCAGCGTGCCGGCCATCGCCCTATTGCGCTGATGGGCGGCGGCACCGCCATGATTGGCGACCCTTCCGGTAAAACAGATATGCGTAAAATGATGACTGTCGAGACAATCGACAACAACGTAGCGCATATCAAAGAACAAATGAGCCGTTTTCTAGACTTTTCTGACGGCAAGGCCATCATTGCCAATAACGGCGACTGGCTACGCAATCTCAACTTCATTGAGTTCATGCGCGACATCGGCTCCCTGTTCTCGGTAAACAAGATGCTCACCGCCGAATGCTACAAGGCCCGCATGGCGACCGATAACGGCCTGAGCTTTCTGGAATTTACCTATATGCTCATGCAGAGCTACGACTTCCTCGAGCTGTTCCATCGCTATGGCTGTCGCTTGGAGATGGGCGGCAACGACCAATGGAGCAACATGCTGGGCGGCGCTGATCTGGTGCGCCGCAAGGACAACGAAAAGGCCTTCGCCTGCACCTTCCAGTTGCTGTTGACCCATGACGGTCGCAAGATGGGCAAGACGGAAAAGGGGGCGCTGTGGCTTGACCCCAACAAGACCTCGCCCTTTGATTTCTATCAGTACTGGCGTAACGTGGACGACAAGGATGTGGAAAAGTGTCTCGGCCTGCTGACCTTCCTGCCAATGGACGAGGTGCGTCGTCTGGGGGCCTTGGAGGGCAGCGAGATCAACGAGGCCAAGAAGGTGCTGGCCTATGAAGTAACTAAGCTGGTACATGGCGAAGAGGCCGCCAAGCAAGCCGTTGAAGCCGCGCTAGCACTGTTCGCGGGCGGTGCTGAGAGCAGCAATGTTCCCACCTGTGAGCTGACCGCAGACGATCTTGTGGCAGATGCCCGCGTCACCACCATGCTGGTGCGCGCCAACCTCTGCAAGAGCCAGAGCGATGCCCGCAACCAGGTAAAGGCCGGTGCGGTCTATCTGGGCGACGAAAAGGTCGAGGACTTCGGTGCACAGGTCTCTGCCGAGCAACTGCATGGCGACGGCATCCTGCTGAAGAAGGGCAAGAAGGGCTTCTGCCGTTTGATTCTGAAAGCATGAAGCCGTACAAAACCGTAAGACAGGCGGCCAGCGATGAGTTTATCATCAATAAAAGCCGCTTCATCGGCTATGCCTCTCCTGCCGAAACGGAAGAGGAAGCGCTGGCTTTCCTGCAAAGCATCCGTCAAAAGCACAAGGACGCAAACCACAACTGTTATGCCTACGTCATTGGCCTGAACGCAGGAATCATGCGCTACAACGATGATGGCGAACCGGGTGGTACCGCCGGACTTCCTATTATGGAGGTACTCAAGGCTCGAGGTGTGGTCAATGTCTGTGTAGTCGTCACGCGGTATTTCGGTGGCATTCTGCTGGGGGCGGGTGGTCTGGTGCGTGCCTACACGCAAGGCTGCGTAACCGCGCTGAAAGCAGCGGAGGTCGTCACTATGGAGCCCTCTGTCCGCTATCTCTGCGAGGTGGCCTATCCTCAATGGGATCGCGTGCATCACGCCCTGCGTTCTCTCCCGGTGCAGTTGCTTTCCAGTGAGTTCACGACGGCCGTCACATTCACGCTGCTCATGCGCGAAAGCGACGTCTCCACCGTGCTTGACGAATTGACCCGTATGACGGACGGTCGCTTGGAAGCTCTGCTCGAAGAAGAACTTTTCTTCCCTTGGGCCGTTTCAAACTAAAGCAATCACAGCTGCGACAGCGTATATATACGTTGTCGCAGCTGTCAGTCTGTCAAAGAATCCACATTGCGAGGTCGCATTGTGGATTCTTTGACAGACTGATGCAGGAGAAGCTCATGCTCTCTTGCGCTTTTTTACTTTTTGTCAGATATTGGCCTGCTTTTCCGCGGTTTAGTTTTTGCCCCGCATGGATGCCGTTCGTTATTATTCTGTCGCACCGGCGGTTTCCGCCCCTGCATACCTCTGGTATTTCGCCCGTTAGATGTCCCATAGCTATCCACGTTTCCCGGCGGTACGAGGCATTTGGGGCCATAGCCAATCAAATCCTCTCGATTGCACAATCGAAGCGCCTTACGCACAATTGGCTGATTCTCCGGGCGGCTGTATTGCAGCAGCGCACGTTGCATTCCCTTTTCCTGCGGCGTACGCGGTACGAATACAGGCTGCATCGTCCGCGGATCAAGACCTGTGAAAAACATGCAGGTGCTCAATGTGCCGGGCGTTGGATAAAAGTCCTGCACCTGCTCGGGATGCAAATGCATATCTCGCAGATAGCATGCCAATTCCACCGCCGCATTAAGATCGCTGCCTGGATGACTGCTCATCAGATAGGGCACCAGATACTGCTTGATCCCAAGCTGTTCATTCACTGCCTTATAACGAGCCACAAATGCGTCATAGACATCCCGACCCGGTTTACCCATCTCGGCCAGTACCTGCGGGCACACATGCTCCGGCGCAACCTTCAGCTGACCAGAAATATGATACTTGCATAGCTCCCGCAGGAAGGTTGGATCCTTGTCCGCCATAATATAGTCGTAGCGCAAGCCGGAACGGATAAACACCTTTTTGATCTTAGGAATTTTCCGCATGTCCCGCAGAATCTCGACCAACTCCGCGTGCGATACCTGCATATTCTTGCACGGACGCGGGTACAGGCATTGCTTCCCCTTGCACGCTCCATGCGCCAACTGCTTTTTGCATGCGGGTAAGCGGAAATTTGCCGTAGGGCCGCCCACATCATGTATATAGCCCTTGAATCCGGGCAGCGTTGTCAGCAGCTTCGCCTCGTCCAAAATAGACTTTGGACTGCGTGAGGTAACGATTCGTCCTTGATGAAAGGTAATGGCGCAGAAGCTGCACGAGCCGAAGCAGCCGCGGGTTGAAGCAATGGAAAACTCCACCTCGGCCAACGCAGGAATACCGCCGTCTTTATCATACATCGGATGCCAACGGCGCGTGTACGGCAGATCATAGACCGCGTCCAGTTCTTTCCGGCTCAAGGGCGGCTGCGGCGGCGTCTGCACCAAATATCGGTCGGTATCCTGCTTTTGGCAAAGGTACTTTCCGCGAACAGGATCCTGCTCTTCGTACTGTACCAGAAACGCCTCCGCATATTTGCGGCGGTCTGCTTTTACCTCTTCATGGGACGGCAGAAGCTCTGCGCGTTCCTCAGGCGTTTTCTGCATATAGCAGATGCCGCGAATCTCCGCCAATTCTTCATGCGGCATTCCCCGGCGCACCCAATCGGCACATTGCAAAATGGAGAGTTCCCCCATTCCGTACATTAAAAGTGTTGCACCGGCATCTACCAAAATGGAGTGGCGCACCTTATCATCCCAGTAATCATAATGCGAAAACCGCCGCAGCGAGGCTTCCACGCCGCCAATGAGAATCGGCATATCCCGATAAGCTTGCCGAATGCGGTTACAATAGACAATCGTCGCCCGATCGGGGCGCATCCCGGCCCTGCCTCCGGGCGCATAGGCATCCTCACTACGCACCTTTTTCGCGGCGGTATAGTGATTCACCATGCTGTCAATCACACCCGCCGTAACCAGAAAACCCAGCTTCGGCTTTCCAAAGCGTTTAAAGGCCTCCGCATCCTGCCACGGCGGCAGACAAAGCATCGCCACGCGATACCCTGCCTGCTCCAAAATGCGTCCAATAATCGCATGACCAAAGGAGGGATGATCCACATAGGCATCCCCGCAGACATATACAAAATCCGGCGCGTCCCAGCCGCGCTTATGACATTCCTCAAGCGTTACCGGTAAAAACTGGTGACCCAATACAGGCATAAAACACCCTCCCGACACTTCATTGTACGTTGAAGCATCGCCGCTGTCAAGGCGCATCCATACAGTTTCACGGCGACTGTGTAGGAGTGTCAAGCATAGGTTACACATAGCGCATCAGAGAGCAGTCAAGGGAAGGGTGGAGATTTGCGAAGCAAATACGACCCGACCTTGACTGCGGCAAGAGAGAAGTA
>USCW01000022.1 GCA_900553315.1 uncultured Eubacteriales bacterium | reverse complement strand
GAAGGGGTCTGGGGAGGAGGGGCTTCTCTCAGAGAAGCCGCCTCCTCCCCAGAGTTCCCTCCCTCGCATATTTCACCTTCATCTCCCTCTTGACTTTTGTCCGAAATCGGACTACACTGATAAAGTCTGATTTCGGACTAGGAGGAATGAAATGAACGTAGAAGAGGTGCTGACGCGGTGCAATCGGTTGCAGTTGCGGGAGGATGAGCTGTACCGAAGCATGGCGCGAAGCTTTGATATGCCTGAAACAACTTTTTGGGTGCTGTATAGCCTGCGGGAACCGGATCTCAATACACAGGCGAAGCTCTGCCAATGCTTGCATCAGTCTAAGCAGTCGGTCAATTCCGCGCTGAAGCGGCTGGAAACGGACGGCTTTGTGCAACTGGAGGAAGACCCCGAGAAACGCACGCAGAAATATATCCGCCTGACCTCGAAGGGCGAGAAGCTGGCTCAGCGCTCCGCCGACGTTGTGCGCAACGCCGAACTGGATACACTTTCTCACCTGTCGGATGCGGAACGGGAAACCATGATGCGCCTTCGGGAGCGTTATACGGAACTTTTAGCGGTGGAAATGCAGCGCCATCGAGAGAAAGCGAGGAACCTTTGTGAAGATTAAGCTTTCCGACCACTTTACCCTGCGCCGATTGCTGCGCTTTACGCTGCCGTCGATGGTCATGATGATTTTCACGTCCATTTATAGCGTGGTGGACGGCTTCTTCGTGTCCAACTTCGCCGGGAAAACCGCCTTCGCCGCAGTAAACTTTATTATGCCGACCCTCATGATGCTGGGCGGCGTGGGCTTTATGTTCGGCACTGGCGGCAGCGCGCTGGTTGCTATGCGGCTGGGCGAAAAAAAGCAGATGGAAGCAAACCAGATTTTTTCCATGCTGGTGTATGTCTCCATCGTCTGCGGTCTGGCGCTGGGGATTCTGGGCATCATCTTCCTGCCGAATATCGCCCGGGCGCTGGGGGCAGAGGGCGAAATGCTGGAGCAATGCGTGCTGTACGGACGGATTATCCTGCTGGCAAACGCGGCGTTCTTCCTGCAAATGGAGTTCCAGAGCTTCTTTATTACGGCGGAAAAGCCGCACCTCGGCCTAACCATTACCGTGGCCGCCGGCGTGACCAATATGGTGCTGGACGCGGTTTTCGTGGGCGTGCTGCGCTGGGGCCTCGTGGGCGCTGCGGCGGCAACTGCGCTGAGCCAGGTTGTGGGCGGCGTGTTCCCCTTGTTTTACTTCGGACGGCAAAACAGCAGTTTGTTACAGCTCACCCGCACGCGCATCCTCTGGTACGAGCTGGGCAAGGCCTGTGCGAACGGCTCCTCCGAGCTGATGAGCAATATCTCCATGTCACTGGTGGGTATGCTGTATAATGTGCAGCTGCTGCGCTACGCGGGAGAGAACGGCGTTTCGTCTTATGGCGTGCTGATGTATGTCAGCATGATCTTCAGCGCCATGTTTATCGGCTTCTCCATCGGCAGCGCCCCTGTGGTGAGCTATCACTACGGCGCCGAAAATCACGACGAGCTGAAGAGCCTCCTGCGGAAGAGCGGCATTGTGCTGTCGTGCTTTTCTATTGCCATGTTTGTGCTGTCGCAGCTGCTGGCTTACCCGCTGTCGCAGCTGTTCGTGGGCTATGACGAGGAGCTGCTGGACATGACACAGCACGCGTTTCATATTTATTCCTACAGCTTCCTGTTCATGGGCTTCGCCATTTATTCCTCGAGCTTCTTCACGGCGCTGAACGACGGCCTGACCTCCGCGCTGATCTCCTTCCTGCGCACGCTGGTGTTTCAGGTGGGTGCGGTGCTGCTGCTCCCGGCCATGTTTGAGCTGGACGGCATCTGGTACTCTATTGTGGTCGCCGAGGTCATGGCCGTGGCGGTGTCGGCGGTGTTTCTGGTGGCGAAGCGGAAGAAGTATCGGTATTTCTAAGCGTGAAAAAAACATGCGTAAGAGGGGGATGCTCCCGTGGGAGCGTCCTCTTTTTTTGTCTTGGGCAATACCGCACAATTCGTCGGCAGCGTAGGCGATGCCTTTTCCGCCATCTGCTGCTTGCAGATTTTTCGATTTACCTCCAGTAAACCTTCAAAATCTGCCATTGCATCTGACGAAAAATTCATTCGCCTCCGCACCAACTCATTTGTGCGGTATTGTCCTTGTAAAATACGGCAGAAAATCCGCGATATACGAACATGCGAAGAAATTCTCAAAGAAACGTTACTGGAAACTCTAGCGAAAATAGAAGAAAAACAACGAATATTCCTACGAATGTTCGATATAGTACGAACATTATGCCTTGACTGATGGCAAAAGATGTTGTATGATACCCATGCTTTCCGGAGGGAAGGCATCGAAGTGCTTCGCCCCGTCGGGCGAATGGGGAGGGGTATTGTGAAAAGAAAGGCTTGGATAGGGTTGTGCGCGCCGGGGATCGCCTTTATCGTCCTGTGCTGCACGTATCCTGTGCTGAAAATTATTTTTCAGACGTTCTTTGACGCGGAAGGCAATGTGTCGCTGGCGGGCTATGTGGAGATTTTCCAGATGTCCTTTTTCAGCAACACGCTGCTGCGCACGCTGAAGCTGTCTATCCTGACCACGGTGATCTGCGCGGTGGTGGGACTGCCGGTTTCCTTTTATATTTCCCGCATGGCGGCGGGACGCAAGAGTATGGCCATTTCGCTGGCGACGTTCCCGCTTTTGACCTCGGCCATTGTGCGTTCCATTTGCTGGATTGTGCTGCTGGGCAAGAAGGGCACCATCAACAATATGCTCCTGGGCCTCGGCGTTATCAGCAAGCCCTTGTCCATCCTGTACACGGAAACGTCCATGCTGATCGGCTATATTCAGCTGTTCATGCCGCTGATGCTGCTGTCGTTGGTGGGCGTGATGGAATCCATCGACGATGAGCTGATCCTCGCGGCCCGCACCATGGGCTGCAACGCGGTCAAGGCCTTTGCGAAGGTGGTGCTGCCCCTGAGCGTTTCCGGCCTGATTACGGGCAGTATGCTGGTGTTCACCGGCACGGTAACGGCTTACGCTACGCCCTCCCTGCTGGGCGGCAGCAAGACCAAGGTGCTGTCCACCCTGCTGTATCAGTATGCCTATAACATGAACGACTGGATGAGCGCCGCCATGGTGGCCGCGGTGATGATCGTCATTACGATCGTCATCAACGTGGCGTTCACCTCTGCGGCGAAGCGGCTGAACCGGGGAGGAGCGCAATGAAAAAGAGTAAGCTTCTGCTGGTGCTGACCGTCCTGACCTACATTTTCCTGATCGGACCCATGCTGGTCATGATCGGCACGGCGTTCAACGCGGGAAGCGCGCTGGCGTTCCCGCCCACGGGCTTCTCCCTGCAATGGTTCGAGAAGGCGTTCTCTTCACCCAGCTTCATTGAGGGCTTCAAGACCTCCTTCGTGGTGTCGCTGGGCGGCACGCTGCTGGCCATGCTGCTGGGCGTACCTGCGGCCTACGCCATGAACAAGTATAAGTTCCCCATGAAGGGGCTGGTGAACGGCTTCTTCATTTCTCCCACGCTGATCCCCGCGGTGGTGCTGGGCTTCTCGCTGCTGAAGTCCTTCGTGCCCAGCGTGGGCGGCTCCATCTATTCGGGGCTGCTGGTGGGCTACACGCTGATTGCGATCCCCTACATCATCCGCGTGACTTCCTCGGCGCTGGCGAACTTTGACTTCGCGGTGGAGGAGGCGGCCCGCTCGCTGGGCTGCTGTGCGCCGAAGGCTTTCTTCAAGTCGGTGATCCCGAACATCCGCTCGGGGCTGATGTCCGCCTTTATTCTGGCCTTCATCAATTCCTTTAATGATGTGTGTATCGGCGTTTTCGTCACCCAGCCCGGCACCATGACGCTGCCCACGGCTATGATGAGCTACGTGCAGGGCAAGCTGGACCCCACGGTGGCGGCGGCCTCCGTGGTGCTGATGTTCCTGACCATTCTGATTATGGTCGCGGCGGAAAAACTGCTGGGCGTGAAGCTCCAGGCAACGAATTGAGGAGGGACTCCATGTCGCTGATCGAACTGCAAAACGTTTCCGCCGGTTATGGCAAGAACGTTATTTTGAAGGATTTCTGCATCAACATTGAGGAGGGCAAGCTGGTGTCTCTGCTGGGCCCCTCCGGCTGCGGCAAGACCACCACCCTGCGCACCATGGCGGGCTTTATCGACGTGCTGAGCGGCAAGTTCCTGTTTGACGGCAAGGACTTCAGCCGGGTGCCGATCCACAAGCGCGGCTTCGGCTACGTGTTCCAGAGCTACGCTCTGTTCCCGCACCTGAACGTCTTCGAGAACGTCGCCTTCGGCCTGAAGGAGCGCAAGACGGACAAGAAGGAGATTCAGCGGCGCGTGATGGAAATGCTGGAGCGCGTTAATCTGAACGGCTTCGAAAAGCGTCTGCCCGCGGAGATGTCCGGCGGTCAGCGTCAGCGCGTGGCGCTGGCTCGTGCGCTGGTGCTTCAGCCTAAGCTGCTGCTGCTGGACGAGCCTTTGTCCAATCTGGATGCGAAGCTGCGCGTGGAAATGCGCGTGGAGATTCGCCGCTTGCAGCAGGAGACGGGCATCACCACCGTGTATGTGACCCACGACCAGGAGGAATGCTTCTCCATCTCCGATCAGGTGGCTATCATGAACGGCGGCAAGATACAGCAGATGGACGCTCCGGAGACGATCTACTCCCACCCGGCGAATGAGTTCACCGCCCGCTTTGTGGGCTTTGAGAACTTCATCCCCCTGAAGTGGGACGGCAGCGAATACCGCACGGTATCCGGCGGCGAGTTCCATCAGCCCTACGCAGGCGTGGCTGACATCAAGGCGGCCTGCCGTCCCGAGGATATTGCCATGGAGGCGGGAATGCATCCCGGTGAGCGCCGTCTGCACGGTCACGTGCTGGTGCGCACCTTCCTCGGAAAGCAGCTGCAATATCTGGTGGAGACCCCGGAGGGGAATTTCCTGGTGAATACCCAGATCACGGATCGCTATGAGATCGGCGATCAGGTGACGCTGTTCTTCGCCCCGGAGAAGACCATCAGCGTCACGGCGTAAATACGGTGATAACGCTTCGGCGTTTTCATAAATCAGAACATATTTGGAGGAATGAACCATGAAGCTTCGCAAACTGACCGCGATTTTGGCGGCGATGATCCTGGTACTGAGCTGCGTTTCTGTGGCCGCTGCCGAGGAGGAGGTTCCTACGCTGGTGATCTCCACCTGGCCCGCGAACATCGACACCATCACCGCGAACGTGTTCAAGCCCTTTGAAGAAGCCAACAACTGCAAGATCGTTGTGGATACCGGCAACAACAGTGAGCGTCTGGCTAAGCTGAAGGAGAATCCCGACGGCTACGACGTGGTGTACTTCTCTGACTATTATGTGAAGCAGGCCATCGCCGCCGATCTGCTGCTGCCCGTGGATTCCTCCAAGATCGAGGGCCTGAGCGACCTGTATGAGTTCTGCCAGAACCCCAACGACGGCTACGGTCCCGGCTACACCGTGACCGGCTTCGGCATCCTGTATGATCCCACCGCCTTTGATTATCCCATCACCAGCTGGAAGCAGCTGTGGAACGACGACGTGATGAGCGAGCTGGCTGTGCCGGACATCACCGTGACCTCCGGCCCCTACATGGTGGAGATCGCCGGCAAGGTGGCGGGCGTTTCCCCCGAGGAGAATGAAGACCCTGCCTTTGAGCTGATCAAGAAGCTGGCCGACAACGGCTCCATCTTCTACAGCAGCACCGGCGACCTGGTGTCCAAGTTCGAGCTGGGCGAGGTGTCCGTGGCGGTTTGCCAGGACTTCGACGCCAGCACCATCCGCGCCGCGAAGGAAGGCCTCGAGTATGTGATCGTTCCCGAAGAGGGCTCCTATCTGGGCATCAACCAGGTGAACATCACCAAGAGCTGCAAGAATCCCGAGCTGGCCTACAAGTTCATCTCTTGGCTGATCAGCTACGACGTGCAGTATGAAGATGCGCTGGCCCGCGTGGAGGCTCCCGCCAACACCAAGGTGGAGCTGACCGAGGAGCAGGCTGACGGCATGTGCTACGGCGACGCTGTGAAGATTTCCAGCGCTCCCAACTGGGCGCTGTACAGCGAGCGCAACGATGCGTGGATCCTGCGCTACAATGAGGAGATTTATCAGTAATGAAGAGAACGCTGATTCAGAACGCGCGGGTGTTCAACACGTGGCTGAAGCAGTTTATCCCCGGATGGCTGCTGATCGAGGACGGGCGTATCCGTTACGCCTTTCTGGACGAGGAATGCCCCAAGGATGTGAATCAGGTGATCGACGCGGAGGGATGCTTTTGCATCCCTTCGCTTATTGACATTCACCTGCATATCGAAAGCTCCATGATGACCCCGGCGGGCTTCTCCCGTGCGCTGCTGCGCAACGGCGTGACCACCTGCGTCGCGGAGCCCCACGAGATCGCCAACGTTATGGGCTATGAAGGCGTGGAGGAATTTATCCATCAGGGCCGCGAATGCCAGGCGGATATTCTTTGGGGCATTCCCAGCTCCGTGCCGTGCAGCCCCTATGAAACGACGGGCGGACGCATTGAGCTGGCGGACGCTTTGGAGCTGACGAAGGAAGCGGACGTGGCCTGTCTGGGTGAGGTCATGAACTGCTATTCCGTGCTGCATGAGCCGAACGGCAAGATTCGCCAATGGCTGGAATGCCTGCGCCGGGAGCATCCGAACCTGACCCGCGAGGGGCACATCAGCTACTACAAGGGTGCGGAGCTGTGCGACATCGCCTATCACGGCGTGGATTCCGACCACACCAGCGTCGGTCTGGACTATTTCATCGAGCGCCTGAAGATGGGCGTGTTCGGCGAGGTGCAGGACAAGTCCCTGCTGCCGGAGGTCGTGGACTACATCGAAAAGACCGATCTGTGGGATCACTTCTGCATTGTCACGGATGACGTGATGCCCGATCAGCTGCAAAATCGCGGCCATCTGAATTATCTGGTGAAGAAGGCCATTCGGCTGGGCATGAAGCCCGAACGGGCCATTACGGTCACGACGTGGACGCCTGCGCGGCGCATGAAGCTCTATGACCGCGGAATGCTGGCCCCGGGCATGAAGGCTGATCTGATCCTTTTGAGGAATCTGGAGGACTTCGACATTCGTCTGGTGATGAAGAACGGCGAGATCGCCTATGACGCGACAGCGGGGGAAAAGCCCCTGCCGCAGGAGCGCCGCTTCCCGGAGAAGTTCTATGAGAGCGTGCATCTGCCTGAGCTGACGCTGGAGGACTTCATCATTCATACGACCCTGCCCGACGGTCTGCATACTGCCCGCACCATGGTTCCGGAAGCCAGCACCGCCTTCGTCCGCGAGGGTCGTGCCGAGGTCATGGTCAAGGACGGCCGCGTGGATTATGACAACACGCCTCATTGCGTGATTGCAGTATTTGACCGCTATACGGGCAAGGCCAATCGTATGCTGGGTCTGACGGACGGCCCGGACTTCATCAAAGAGGGTGCTGTGGCCTGCACCTATGCCCATGACCATCACAATCTGCTGGTGGCGGGCAAAACGGCGGCGGAGTGTCAGCTGGCGGCCAACTGGGTCATTGCCCATCAGGGCGGCTACTGCATGGTGGAGCACGGCGAGATCGTTGCGACCCTGCCGCTGGAGGTCGGCGGCATCGTCAGCGAAGCGCCGCTGGCGGACATGGCCGTGAAGGCCAAGGCCATCACCGAGACCTTTGAGCGGATGGGCTATCAGTTCGAGAATCCCATCATGTCCTTCAGCGTGCTGGGGCTATCCGTGGCGCCGTTCCTGCGCATCACGGACAAGGGCTATGTAGACACCAAGAAGGGGCTGCTGCTGCCCCTGTTTGACGAGGAGAAGTAAGAAGCATGGAAAACGCTGTACAGAAGCATATCCGCTGCCGCGAGGGCGACGTGGCGGAGTATGTCCTGATTCCCGGCGACCCGGCCCGAGCGGAGCGCATCGCCAAGCGGCTGGATAATGCCCATCTGGTGGCCAGCAACCGTGAATACGCGGTCTATACCGGCAGCTATGAGGGCGTGCCGGTGTCCGTGTGCTCCACGGGCATCGGCGGCCCCTCTACGGCTATCGCTATGGAGGAGCTCAAGCGCGTGGGCGCGAAGACCTTCATTCGCGTGGGCTCCTGCGGCGCACGCCGCGACGGCATCAACATCGGTGAGCCGGTGATCGTCAACGCGGCTGTTCGTGCGGGCGGCACGGGCAGCGCCTATCTGCCGGATATTTACCCGGCGGTGGCCTCGCTGGACGTGGTGAATGCCATGATCGAAGCCTCCCGGGAGCTTGACCTGAAGGCGCACGTGGGCGTATCCCTGAGCCGTGACGCGTTCTATCGTCAGAATCCGCAGTTGAACGAGACCCTGCGCGACGTACAGGCGGTGGCCGTCTCTGAAATGGAGTGCGACACGGTCTTTGTGGTGGGTGCGGCGCTGAACGTGCGCACCGGCGCGGTGGTTGGCACGGACTCCAACATTTATCTGTCCGTGCAGCCCACACAGGCGGAAAAGGAAGCGCTGTATATGAAGTCCGAGGAACGGACGATAGCCATTGCGCTGAAGGCCTGTGTACTGCTGGCAGAGTAAAAGGCTTTCCTCCAAATAAACTGCCCCGGTACGCTCTCTGTCAGCATAGCGCAGAGCGTACCGGGGAATTTTTATGCCGAGCATCATCCTTACCGCATGGTCATTTCGCAGCTGGCATTGTACTTGGGCAGGTAGATATTGAAGTCGATCTGTCCTGTGGCAAAATGCACGTCGCCGTAGCTGCCGTCCTCGGTGGTGAATACGCCGTCGTTCAGGCCGGTCATGTAAATGCTCAGCCCGTCATAGCGAACCGTTCCGTCCAGATACAGATTTACATAGGTCAGGTTGCCCTGCTGTCCGTAATCCAGCATTTCCAGCCAAGTGTTGGGATTATCTGTCTTATAGAACATCTGACCGGGGGCGAACTGGGCGCGGGTCTCCGGCGTCGCCATGGTGTAGGTGCTGTTCGGTACGCGGGTGGCGTTGGGATAGGCAGAGCTGCTGTAATCCGTCCAGCTTACATGGGGATCCTGTTCGGGATAGACGTAATAGGCGGAGGTGGAGCCGTCGTTCCAGGTGATGAACAGCGTCTCATAGTCCACCCATGCCCGGCGCTGCTGTCCCAAATTGGGGTCATAAAAATCGAACAGGACGAAGCCGTTCTCTGCGTCCATGACCGTGCCGGACAGCGCCGGAGGAATGTCCTGCGGGATACGGGCATAGTCCGTGCCGGGGCCGTAGAAGCCGATGGGGTACATATCCCCGGCGATATAGGCTGTGCCCATGGGATATTCGTCGGGTACGGTGGAAATATCCACGTTCACCCGCTTGAGTCCCGTATAAGCACGATAGCGGGAGCCCTTGTTCTCGAACTCGATTTGCAGCCACCATGTACCGTTGGTCTGGCATCGGGTCAGCACGCGCACCTGCTGATTCCGCCACGTATCCGGGAAGAAGGTGCCCGGTTCGGTATAATCGGTGGAAGGGCCGGTGCGGGTAGCGATTTTCATTTTCAGCGAAGCATACTGCCCCCACGCTCCGTCCGCCTGTGCGCACGGAAGCGCCAGCAGACAGGCAGCAAGGAGACAAAGCGACAGGCAGAGAATTTTGCGGAAGCTTTTCATATTCGGCACCACCCTTTTCGATTCGTGCGGCATGGAATGGAACGCTCATGGTTTGCTCTTTTATTATACGCGTGGAAAGGCGAGGCTGCAAGGGAAAGATGACGAAGAAAGTGTAGGGCAAGGACGAGCATTGGCGCAACTGAAAAAACAAAACACACGCGCTCTTTTTCCACGATCTGCGCGGCTTGCAATCCTGCCGCTGCCGTGGTAAAATAAATCATTCATTGGACTTATTTCCTGATGGATAAAGGAGGCCCCTTCATGCGTATTTTTCTGGACGCCATGGGCGGCGATAATGCTCCCAAGGCTCCCGTTGCGGGCGCAATCGAGGCCCTGCGGAAGTACCCGCAGCTGGAGATTACCCTGGCGGGTGATCCCGCGGCCCTGACGCCCCTGCTTACGGACTGCGACGATGTGCGCAGCCGCTTGACGGTGCTGGATGCGCCGGAGGTTATTACCAATCACGAAAGTCCCGTCATGGGCGTTCGTCGCAAGACGAAATCTGCCACGGTAATGGGCATGCTGCAGGTGCGGGACAAGGAGGCGGACGGCTTCGTTTCCGCCGGTTCCACGGGTGCGGTGCTGGCGGGCGGCATGTTCCGTCTGGGGCGCATTCCGGGCATCGAACGTCCTGCGCTGGCTCCGCTGCTGCCCAACGGCAAGAGCCATTTCCTGCTGATCGACTGCGGCGCGAACGTGGACTGTCAGCCCGACTGGCTTAACCAGTTCGCCGTCATGGGCAGCGCGTACATGGAAAGCGTCATGGGTATCAAGAATCCGCGTGTGGGCTTGATCAACATCGGTGCGGAAAGCGAAAAGGGCAACGCCTTGGTGAAGGCGGTCTATCCCATGATGGAGAAGGCACCCTATCATTTTGTGGGCAATGTGGAGGCCCGGGACATTACGGGCGATCAGGCGGACGTGCTGGTCTGCGACGGCTTCTCCGGAAATCTGGTGCTGAAGTTTATGGAGGGCGTTGCGGGTACGCTGATGCACATGATTAAGAAGGAGCTGCTGGCGGACACCCGGAGCAAGCTGGGGGCGCTGCTGGCGAAGCCTGCCTTCAAGCGTGTCGCTAAGACCATGGACTACACCGAGGTGGGCGGTGCGCCGCTGCTGGGCGTACAAGGCGCTGTGGTGAAGGCTCACGGCTCCAGCGATGGTCACGCTATTGCCTGTGCCATCGGGCAATGCGTGAAGATGATCGACGGACGTGTGGTGGAGCTGATCTCCGCCAATCTGGCCGGCATTCTCCCGAAGGAATGATCCTGCGGGTTGATGTATAAAATGCAATGCGGATTGATTTGCACATAAGGAGGAAAACAACATGGTATTTGAAACGGTGCGGGCGATGATCGCCAAGCAGCTGAAGGCCGACGAGAGCAAGATCACCCGTGAGACCCGTCTGGTGGAGGATCTGAAGGCTGATTCCGCCAACGTGATGGTCATGATTATGGATCTGGAGGACAAGTTCGGCATCATGGTCGAGGACGATCAGATCATGAAGATGAAGACCGTGGGCGATGTGGTCGATTACATCGAGAAGCATCAGTAAGCGGCGCACATTGCATGGGGACGGACAGGGCTGTTCGTCCCCATGCCTGTCTATCAAGAAGATTTTGAGGGATTGCCATGAAAGCGTTAATGGAGGCACTAGGGTACACCTTTCACGACCCGGCGCTGCTTGCGCGGGCATTGACACACCCATCGATGGGTGCGGAGGACAATCAGCGGCTCGAGTTCCTAGGGGACGCGGTGCTGCAATACGTCATGAGCGACCTGCTGTTCAAGACGCATCCGACGGAGCAGGAGGGCGGCCTGACGCACCAACGGGCGCTGCTGGTGTGCGAGGCCGCTCTGGCACAGGTGGCGCGCAAGCTGGGCGTGGGGCATGCCCTGCGCATGGACAAGGGCGAGGAGCAGACCGGCGGTCGGGAGAAGCCGAGCGTGCTGGCGGACGCGATGGAGGCCATTCTGGCGGCGGTTTATCTGGACGGCGGCATGGAGGAGGCACGTAAGCTGGTGGCGGTGCATTGGCCTCGTCCGGAGGAAGTACAGCGCCCCATGCAGGACAGCAAGGGAGCGTTGCAGGAGTTCCTGCAAAAGGACGGCGGCGACGCGCCCGGCTACCGCATTATCGGGCAGTCCGGCCCGCCCCACGCGCCGCTCTTTATTGCCGAGGTCTATCTGCATCATCAAATCCTTGCCCGCGGCGAGGGCCGCACCAAAAAGCAAGCCGAGCAAGCGGCGGCATTGGCGGCGCTGCAAAAGCTGAAGCAATGAGCAAGCGCAAAAAGAGGGAAGATTCTCTGTGGAGAAGCTTCCCTCTTTTGCTGTAGCGTGCCTGTTACTGCTTCCGCCAAATGGCCGGATGGAAAAGGGCAAGGATGGGGAAGATTTCGAGACGGCCGGCTAACATGAGGATGCTCAGAACGAGCTTCGCAAAGGGGCCGTAACCGGCAAAGCCACCCGCCGGGCCTGTCGCGCCAAGGCCGGGGCCCACATTGCTCACGCAGGTGAGGGCGGAGGCGAGATTCGCTTCAAGGTCGTACTTGCCCTCCAGCGAGATCAGGAACGCCCCCAGCAGGACCAGCGCCACATAGACGATGGCAAAAGAAGACGTTTCCCGCAGGACGTTCTCGTCCACGCCCTTGCCCTCAAAACGTACCGACTGCACCTTTCGCGGCTGGAAATTGTGCCGCACGCTGCGAAGCGCCTGCTTCCACAGCATGGCGATGCGGCAAATCTTCATGCCGCCCGCCGTGGAACCGGCGCACGCGCCGAAGAACATCAGCACGAAGATCAGCATCTTTGCCGCAATGGGCCACAGGTTGTAGTCCGCCGTGGCGTAGCCCGTGGTGGACATGATGCTCGCCACCTGAAAGCTTGCATACCGCAGCGCATGGGGCACCGTGCCGTACTGCGGCAGCGTCACCACGGTAATGACCGCCGTGGCGAAAAGGAAAATGCCCAGATACCACTTCAGCTCTTCGCTGTGGAAGACATCCCGCCAATGTCCCGTCAGCATATAGAAGAACAACGCAAAGTTCACGCCGAACAGCACCATGAATACCGTGATAATCACGTCGATCACCGCGCTGTCAAAGGCTCCCACGCTGGCCGCGTAGTTGCTGAAGCCGCCCGTGCCCGCCGTGCCCATGGCGTGGATTGCCGCGTCGTATGGGTTCATGCCCGCCAGCATCAGCGCGAAGAATTCCAGCATCGTCAGAATGAAATACATGATATAGAGAATTTTCGCGGAGTCGGCCATCTTGGGGACGATCTTGCTCAGGGTAGGGCCGGGGCTTTCCGCACGCACCAAGTGGGACGTGCGGCTGCTCAGCTGCGGCACCAGCGCCAGCGTCAGCACCAGCACGCCCATGCCGCCGATCCAATGGGTAAAGCTTCGCCAGAAAATGATGCCTCGGGGCAGGTCGTCAAACTGTGTCAGCACCGTTGCGCCCGTGGTGGTAAAGCCCGACACGGACTCGAACAGCGCGTCGATGTAATTGGGGAGCAGTCCGCTGAACACAAAGGGCAGCGCACCGAAGCAGCTCAGCGCCACCCACGCCAGCGCCACCACCAGAAAGCCCTCACGGGCGCGAAGGTTCCGCTCCTGCGGGCGAATGCCGAAGCGCAGGGGTGCGCCGATGGCCGCCAGCAGCAGAATGGCCTTCCCCATGGCCCAAACGTCTTCATCCTGATAAATCAGGGCTACCACCAGCGCGGGCACCATGCACGCCGCCTCGATCAGCAGAATAGCGCCCAGCAGAGAGCCTACCAGCTTTCTGTTCATTTGCGGATAACCTCATTCAAGTCGCCGATGCCGTTTTCACACACGATGATAACCACCCGGTCGCCCTCCTCAATATGGTCGTCGCCAAAGGGCACGATCACCTTGCCCTGACGCACGATGACCGCCACCAGCGCGCCCTTGCGGATGGTCAGGTTCTTCAGTGGAACGCCGATATAGGAGTCGCTTGCTCGGGCGATGAACTCAAGGGCTTCCACCCGGTCGTTCATCAGGCGGTACAGGCGCTCCACCTTCGTGCCCTCGCTGTTTACCCGTGCGCGGACGTAGCGCAGGATGGTGGCGCAGGTGATGGACTTGGGGCTGACGATACTGTCCAGACCCATGCCGTTGATGATGTCCGCATAGGCCACGCGGTTATTTTTCACGATGACCTTCGGGACACCCTGCTTGACGGCGAACAAGCCGGTAATGAGGTTTTCCTCATCCCGGTCGCACAGCGCCACGAAGGCGTCCATCTGATCCAGTCCCTCCTGCTCCAGCAGCTCCTGATCGGTGCCGTCGCCGAGGATCACGTTGACGTGGGGCAGCTGCTCGCTCAAGTCGGCAGCCTTATCCGGCTTGATCTCGATCATGGCTACATGCAGACCCGCGGGGACGATCATCTTGGCCAGATAGTAGCTGATGCGTCCGCCGCCCAGCAGCATGACGTTTTTGATGCGCAGGGAATGCTTGCCCAGAAAGCGGAAGTAATTGGTGATCGTGACCATTTCGCCCGCCACATGGACGCGGTCGCCGGAGCGGATAGCGAAGTCGCCGTTCGGGATAATGACTTCGCCGTCCCGCTCGACGGCGGCGTACAGCACGCGGGGGATACCGGGCAGGTGTGCGCTGAGATTTTTCAGCGGGCAGCCGACGACCCCGTCCTTTTCCTGAGCGCGGAACTCGACCATTTCCACCTGACCCTTGGCAAAGGATTCGATATTATTGGCGAAGGGGAAGCGGAGCAGGCGGCTGATTTCCAGCGCGGTGGCCCGCTCGGGGTTGATGGCGTTATCAATAGCGATTTCCTTTTGCAGCAGAGAAAGGCTTTCGTTATACTCGGGGTCGCGGATACGCGCCATGGTATACCGTGCGCCCAGCCGCTTACCCAGCAGGCAGCAGAGCATATTGGTTTCGTCGCTGGCGGTGGTAGCGATGAGAAAGTCGGCCTTATCTACGCCCGCGTCGATGAGCGTTTTAGCGTTTGCGCCGTTGCCCCGGACGCACAGCACGTCCAGCGTATCCTCGCTGCGCTGAAGCACCTCCTCGCTCTTATCAATAATAACGACGTCATGACCCTCACGGGTCAGCTGCTGTGCCACGGTATAGCCCACCTTACCGTCGCCAACTACAAGTATCCGCATAGTATCCTCCATCAGCACGGGGCAGGGAACTCCGGGGGAGGCCGCTTCTCTATAGAGAAGCGCCTCCCCCGGGCCCCCTCCCGAAG
>USCW01000021.1 GCA_900553315.1 uncultured Eubacteriales bacterium | reverse complement strand
GCAGTGGCTGACGGGAACGGCTCTGACAAGTCCGTGGCGTGATAGCTGCTGTTGCGGTGGATCAGTATGGGCGCAATATTGCTGTTTAGCCGAAGCAGCGCCCGGAGGTAACACAGCGCCAGCACATTGTTGGGCTGCTCCAAACCGCTGGCTGGGCACTGCGCCGCAAGTGCTTGGCTGAGGGCGGACGGATGGGATAGCCCGGCTCGCAAACCTGCCTGTACTTGGATGTTCAGCTCATCCGTGGGCTGTTCTAGCAGCTTAGCACAGGCGGTCAGCGCCGCGAGGTCATTCGTTTCCGCACCGAAGGCTATGTGTGTCACGCAGCCCAGTCGATGCAGAATACTGACTGCGCCAAGGGCGAAATGCTCTGCTTCCCGGACAGCCCACGGCACGGGCAGCTCCAAGACGGCATCCGCGCCGTTCGCAAGCGCCATGCGGACACGGGCGGCGGGGGAGACGATCGCCCCCTGCCCGCGCTGGGTGAAGCAGCCGGACATGACGACGACGATGTAGTCCGCCTGTGTCCGCTGGCGCGTCTGCGCCAAATGGTAGGCGTGTCCCCGATGGAATGGATCGTATTCCGCAACAACGCCCGCGACACGCATGGAATCCCTCCTTTGCTTTCTGTCCTGCATTATAACACAGGGCCGCATTTTGCGGCAACAGGCGAAAAAGATGCGCATTTCGAACTTTACAAACGCTGGAAAAATGGTATAATTAGATGACACAACAGAAAGGATGGATATTTGCGATGAAACAGTTTATCGTTGAAACTTCCGCTCGCCATGTGCATGTGACCCAGAAGGATCTGGAGACCCTGTTCGGCGAGGGTTATGAACTGCATGTAAAGAAGATGCTCTCTCAGCCCGGTCAGTATGCCAGCGAGGAGCGCGTGGACGTTGTCGGCCCTAAGAAGACCCTGTCCGGTGTGAGCATTCTGGGTCCTGTCCGCAAGGCCACGCAGGTGGAGCTGTCCCTGACCGACGCCCGCAGCATCGGCGTGACCGCGCCCATCCGTGAGTCCGGCGACATTGCTGGCAGCGGCGCGTGCAAGCTGGTGGGCCCCAAGGGTGAGGTTGAACTGAGTGAGGGTGTGATTGCCGCGAAGCGTCACATCCACATGACGCCCGCCGACGCCGCTGAGTTCGGCGTGAAGGACAAGGACGTTGTGAGCGTGAAGCTGAACAACCCCGAACGTGCGCTGACCTTCGGCGACGTGGTGGTTCGCGTGAGCGACAGCTATGCGCTGGCCATGCACATTGACACCGACGAGTCCAACGCTGCCGCCTGCGGCCGCAATGTGATGGGCGAGATTGTCAAGTAAGGAACGAACAGCCTGATCCGGCGGGGAGCTTTCTCCGCCGGATACGCCTGTTTATACGCTTCGTCAAGGATGGGGCGGGAGCAGCGGCTCCGACAAATCATACGTAAGGAGTTTGACCCATGAAGATTCTGGTTGTGAATGCCGGTTCCTCTTCGCTGAAGTATCAGCTGATCGATATGGACGGCGAAAAGGTGATCGCCAAGGGTCAGGTGGAGCGCATCGCTATTGAGGGCGGCCATCTGAAGCAGACCTCTGCCGACAAGAAGGTTATTGAGATTACGAAGTTTGTGAAGGATCACGTGGAGGCCACCGAAATGATGCTGGCGGCGCTTCAGGATCCCGAGAAGGGCGTTATCAAGAGCGTTGACGAGATCGGCGCGGTGGGTCATCGCGTGCTGCACGGCGGCAAGGAGTTCTCCGAGTCCGTGGTGATTAACGACGCGGTGAAGGATGCGATCCGTCGCTGCATCCCGCTGGGACCGCTTCATAATCCTGCGAACCTGATGGGCATCGAGGCCTGCGAGAAGGTCATGCCGACCACGCCCCAAGTGGCTGTGTTTGACACCGCCTTCCATCAGACCATGCCGCCAAAGGCTTATATGTACGGTGTGCCCAAGAAGTATGAGGAGACCATCGGCGTGCGCCGCTATGGCTTCCACGGTACCAGCCATCGCTATGTGAGCAAGCGGGTGTGCGAGTTCTTGGGCGTAAAGCCTGAGGGCTTCAAGGTGATCGTGTGCCATCTGGGCAACGGCTCCAGCCTGTCTGCGGTGAAGGACGGCAAGTGCCAGGATACTTCCATGGGTCTGACGCCTCTGGAGGGCCTCCTGATGGGTACCCGCTGCGGCAGCTGCGATCCTGCGGTGGTGCAGTATATCGCCAACAGTGACAAAAAGAGCGTGGACGAAGTGCTGACCATGATGAACAAGCAGTCCGGTCTGCTGGGCATCGGCGGCAAGAGCGACATGCGCGACATCGACGCTGCGGCGGATGGCGGTGACAAGGACGCGCTTTTGGCCCGCGATATGCTGATATACGGTATTCAGAAGTATATCGGCTCCTACATGGCGGCGCTTCAGGGCGCGGACGCGATTGTGTTTACTGCCGGCATTGGCGAGAACAACTATCATCTGCGTGAGCGCGTGATCGACGGTTTCGGCTACATGGGCATCAAGCTGGATAAAGAAAAGAACGCCGCATGCAGCTACCCGAACGTTACCGAGAGCGTTATCTCCACGCCCGACAGCGCCGTGAAGGTTGTTGTGATCCCCACCAACGAGGAGATCATGATCGCCCGCGATACGCTGGAGCTGGTGGAAAAGGCGTAAAAACTTTCGCAAATTGTTGTTGACAATTTGCCCGGTTGCTTCTATAATAGCTAAGGTCACGTTTGAGGTGAGCGTATGTTTTTGGACGTATCTATTGCCCTGAAGAATCCCGGCGAGCAGTTTCCCTTCCGCGTGGAACAGGAGATCGCTCCACAGGAGATTGGTGGCGAAACGGTAAGCTTTGATCCTGCTGTGCTGGAGGGTACCTTCAGCGCGGAAGAAGATCAGGTGACGCTGGAAGGCGCGCTCAAGGCGGTTGCTCATGCGACGTGTGCAAATTGTCTCGCCCCCGCACAGGCGGAGGTCGAGGCGCCGTTCCGGGAGACGTTCGTGAGGAACGCCGATCCGGAGGACGACGAAACCTATGGCTACACAGGCAACGCCGTCGATTTTGAAAAGCTGGCCATGTCTACCGCTGTGCTGAATCTGCCCATGCGCTTCCTGTGTCGGGAAGACTGCCCGGGGCTGTGGAAGCAATATGGCGTGGACAATGATTCAACCGCTTGCCAGAAGGAATTGCAGAAAGAGCATCCTTTTGCGGCATTGCAGCAATTGCTGACAAAGGATGAGGAGGTGTAACCATGGCTACTCCCAAAGGAAAAATTTCCAAGGCTCGCAAGCATAGCCGTCAGGCGAACTGGAAGCTGAGCCTGCCCGGCATCGTTGAGTGCCCCCAGTGCCATCAGATGAAGCTGGCCCACCGTGTGTGCAAGCACTGCGGCTACTACAACGGCGTGCAGGTCGTCAAGATGGACGAGGATAAGAAGCAGGCCTAATTGCGTCCCTCTTCCATAATTCTCGCAGACAAAGAGGAGTACCTGCGGATCGGCCATAAGAGAGTCTGGTTCATCGGCTGAGAAACCGGACGGGCTTGAAAACAGGGAAGGTCGCTTTGGAGAGCGTTGGGTGAAGCGTTTGCTTAGCCTGATGCGGGTGCGCCCGTTATCGCGTATGTAAGGCGACAAATCTTTTGTCTGCGAAGCAAGGTGGTACCACGGAGCAGCTCCGTCCTTCGGGATGGGGCTGCTTTTGTGTATTTTGGTGCTGAAGGAGGCGATCATGTGACCTATGGAGAGCAGGTGCTTTCCCGGCTGAACATTCCCAGCGTGCTGCTGATGGTGCTTGGCGCGGTGCTGGTCTATGCATCCGCACCACTGACGAGACGGTTGTTTGATGCGGCCAAGCAGGAGAAAATGAATCTCGTGTTTAAGGGCATCGGATGTGTGGTCTGCCTGATCGGCGCATTGCTGCTGCTGGATCTGATTGGATAAAGGAGAGAAAAGCATGGAAGCGAAAATGACGGGCGCGGATATGGAAACAAAATTCAATCCGCAAGCCATTGAGAATGATATTTATAAGGCATGGGAGGAGAGCGGCGCGTTCATCGCCAAGCGCGAGGATGGCAAGAAGCCCTTCACCATCGTGATGCCGCCGCCCAACATTACGGGACAGCTGCATATGGGTCATGCCATGGACTGCACTATGCAGGACGCTGCGATCCGCTATCACCGTATGAAGGGCGATCCTACCCTGTGGCTGCCGGGTACTGACCATGCGGCCATCGCCACGGAGGTGAAGATCGTCGAAGCCATGGCCAAGGAAGGCTTGACCAAAGACATGATTGGCCGTGACGCGTTCTTGGAGCGTGCGTGGAAGTGGAAGGCCGACTTTGGCGGACGCATTGTGCATCAGCAGCGCCGTATGGGCGTGAGCTGCGACTGGAGCCGTGAGCGCTTTACCATGGACGAGGGCTGCTCCAAGGCGGTGCGCGAGACCTTCTGCCGCCTGTATGAAAAGGGCCTGATGTATCGTGGGAACCGGCTGGTGAACTGGTGTCCCTGCTGCCAGACCTCGATCTCTGACGCTGAAGTGGAGTACAAGGAGATGGACGGCCACTTCTGGCACCTGCTGTACCCGGTGAAGGAAACCGGCGAGCTGCTGGAACTGGCTACGACTCGTCCCGAAACCATGCTGGGCGATACGGCGGTGGCAATTAACCCCGACGACGAGCGCTATAAGCACCTGCATGGCTGCCATGTGATGCTGCCGCTTATCAATAAGGAAATCCCTATTGTGCTGGACGAGCACGCGGACATGACCAAGGGTACCGGTGTGGTGAAAATCACCCCTGCCCATGACCCCAACGACTTCGAGGTGGGTCAGCGGCACAATCTGCCCATCGTGCGCGTGTTCACCTATGACGGTCATATGACCGGCGCGGCGGATAAGGCGGCCTCGGATGAGCTGTTTGCCTCCGGCAAGGCTACGGTGAACGAGCCGCGTGTGATGGACTGCGGAAAATATGCCGGTATGACTACCGCACAGGCTCGCAAGGCCATCGTGGCGGACATGGAAGCGCTGGGACTGCTGAAAGAAGTGGAACCCCTCAAGCACGAGGTGGGCACCTGCTATCGCTGCCACACCGCCATTGAGCCCATGGTGTCCAAGCAATGGTTCGTGGACATGAAGCCTCTGGCGAAGCCTGCCATTGAGGCTGTGACCAGCGGCAAGACCCAGTTTGTGCCCGCTCGGTTCACCAAGAATTACATGAACTGGATGGAGAACATCCGTGACTGGTGCGTGAGCCGTCAGCTGTGGTGGGGCCACCGTATTCCCGTGTGGTACTGCGACGACTGCGGCGAGATGATGGTGCGCCGGGAAGACCCGACGGTGTGCTCCAAGTGCGGCAGCACGCATATCCATCAGGACGAGGATGTGCTGGACACGTGGTTCAGCTCTGCCCTGTGGCCCTTCTCCACGCTGGGCTGGCCGGATAACACCGAGGATCTGAAGTATTTCTACCCCACGGATATGCTGGTGACGGGCTACGACATCATTACCTTCTGGGTGTCCCGTATGATTACCTGCGGCGTGGAGGAGATGGGCGAGACCCCCTTCAAGACCGTGCTGATTCACGGCTTGGTGCGCGACGAGCTGGGTCGGAAAATGTCGAAGTCGCTGGGCAACGGCGTGGATCCCTTGGAGATCATCGACGAGTACGGTGCGGACGCGCTGCGCTTCTCCCTGATGATGGGCGTGAGTCCCGGAAACGACACGCGCTTCTCCAAGGACAAGGTGGAAGCGGCCCGCAATTTCGCCAATAAGATTTGGAATGCTTCCCGCTTTGTGCTGATGCATGTGGACAGCCGCGAGAAGATTGATCCCGCTCGCTTGGAGCTGCCGGACAAGTGGATTTTGACTCGCTTGCAGGATGCGATTCGTGACATTTCCGCGCATATGGAGGATGGCGACTTCGGCCTGTCCGCCACGCGTATTTATGATTTCGCTTGGTCGGAATTCTGCGACTGGTATATCGAGCTGAGCAAGTCCCGTCTGTTGGGTGAGGATGAGGAGAGCAAGAAGACCGCTAAGGCCGTGCTGCTGTACGTGCTGGAGGGTCTGTTGAAGCTGCTGCATCCCTTCATGCCGTTCCTGACCGAGCAGGTGTACAAGTATCTGCCGGGCTCCGAGGGCTTCCTGATGCTCTCGAAGTGGCCGGAGTGCAAGGACGCTTACGACTTCCCGGAGCAGGAGCGGGAGATGCAGGGTATCATGGAGGTCATTCGCACGATTCGTAACCTGCGCGCGGAAATGAACGTGGCCGCCTCCAAGCGTACCCGTCTGATGCTGCTGCCCGGCGAGGGTTGGACAGAGGCACTGACGGAGGGCGCACCTTACTTCAAGCGCATGGCGGGTGTGTCCGAGTCCGAACTGATCGACAATCGTCAAGCCGTGGCTGAGAAGACCGTCAGTGCAGTGTGCCTTGCGGGCGAGCTGTTCATTCCGCTGGGTGATCTGGTGGACTTTGATAAGGAGATCGCCCGCTTGAACAAGGAGCTGGCGAACATCGAAAAGGAAATCGAGCGCGCCAAGGGCAAGCTCTCCAACCCGGGCTTTGTGAATAAAGCGCCCGCACAGCTGGTGGCGGCGGAGAAGGACAAGCTGGAGGCCAACGAGAAAAAGGCCGCTTCGCTGGTCAGCCGTATTGCCGAGCTGAAGGAAAGCCTATGAGAAGCGCACAGCAGGTGATCGAAGCCATCCACGCGGCTCGGTTTACGGGTCGCAAGGTGGGCCTCGAAAATACCCGTGCGCTCATGGACAGGCTCCATATTGCCACCACCGTCCCCGCCATTCATGTGGCGGGGACGAATGGCAAGGGGAGCGTCTGTGCCATGGTGGAGCGTGTACTTCGCCAAGCGGGGTACGCCACGGGACTGTATACTTCGCCCTATTTGCAGGTTTATAATGAACGCATCCGCTTGAACGGCGAACCTGTCTCGGATGAGCTGCTGGCTCGGTATGGCAATCAGGTGTTGGACGCGGCGGCAGAACTGGAAAAAGAGGGCGTGCAGCCCACGGCCTTTGAGCTGGGGACGGCGCTGGCGCTGCTGATCTTTCAGCAGCAAAAGGTGGACGTTATGGTCATTGAGGTGGGCATTGGCGGAAGGCTTGATCCCACGAATGTCATTACGCCGCTTGTCAGCGTCATTACGGCCATTGGACTGGATCACATGCAGATTCTGGGAGACACGCTGGCGAAAATCGCGGGCGAAAAGGCGGGCATCATTAAGCCTGAAACGCTTGTTGTGTGTCATCCGGCGGAAGCGGAGGTAGCGCAGGTTTTCGCACAGCGGGCTGAAGTCTTGCACGCGCCGCTCATTCAATTAGCAGCAACGCAGATTCAAAATGTCCAGAGCGGCAGGTATGGCTCCGAAGCGGATTACGATGTGCAGGGAGTGCGGCTGCATGTTGCCACGCCTCTGCCGGGGACGCATCAGTTGACCAACACGCTGACGGCGCTGAATGCCTTGGCGGTGCTGAGCATGCGGGGATTCTCCATCAGCCAAGAGGCCATGCAGCAGGGTATTGCGCTGGTGCGCTGGCCCGCGCGGCTGGAATGGGCAGGGAGTGTTCTGCTGGACGGCGGGCACAATCCGCAGGGTATCGCCGCGCTGACGGATTATGTGCAGACATGGCTGAAGGATACTCGCCGCGTACTGGTAACGGGCGTGCTGGAGGATCACTTGCAGCCGGATATGCTGCAAAGTCTGAGCGAGCTGGGACAGGAGACCATTACCATTACGCCGGACAGTCCCCGGGCGATGCAAGGAGAAAGGCTGGCGGAGCTGCTTCGGCAGCTAGGCAAGCCCGCGCAGTACGCGCCGGGAATCCACGAGGCTATGCAGCTGGCGCAGCAAAAGGTCGGTTCGGAGGGCGTTGTGTTGGTGGCGGGATCGCTGTATTTGGCGGGCGCTGTCCGCACAGAATTGGGATTGCCTTGGAAGTAAACCTGTGCTATAATAAATAAAATCCTTCGGGCTTTTGCGGCCCGAAGGCGCTTTTAGGTCAGGAGGTGCGCCATGGCTTTTGTGCATGAGCCGGTTCTGCTGCAGGAGGTGCTGCAATGGATGAACGTCCGGGAGGGCGGCGTCTATGCGGACGGCACGCTGGGCGGCGGCGGACACAGCGGCGCGATTTTGGCGGCCTCGAACGGTACGGCAACGCTGTATGGCATTGACCGGGATGAAAATGCGATTGCGGCGGCGACAGCGCGTCTGGGCGGTTATGCGGGCTTTCATGCGCTGCACGGCAATTTTCATGACGCAAAGGAGCTGCTGAAGGAAGCAGGCGCCCCTATGCTGGACGGTGCGCTGCTGGACTTGGGCGTATCCTCGCCTCAGTTGGATCAGGCGGAACGCGGCTTTTCCTATCATGAGGACGCGCCGCTGGATATGCGCATGGATCAGTCGCAGGGCATCACGGCGGCGGAGCTGCTGGCGAGCATCAGCGAACAGGAGCTGACCCGCATTCTGCGGGACTATGGCGAAGAAAAATGGGCGGCTCGCATTGCGAAAATCCTTGTGGAGCGCAGACAGGAGCATCCCATTCTGACCACGCAGGATCTGGTGAAGGTGGTGGACGCGGCCATTCCCAAGGCGGTGCGCCGCAAGGATGACGGTCATCCTGCCCGGCGAACCTTTCAGGCGGTGCGCATTGCGGTCAACGATGAGCTGGATCCGCTGGATCGTGCCTTGGAGGACTTTGTGGACTGCCTGAAGCCGGGCGGACGGCTGCTGGTGATTACCTTCCATTCGCTGGAGGATCGGCTGACGAAGCGTTGCTTCCAACGGCTGCAAAATCCGTGCATCTGCCCGCCGAAAGCGCCCATCTGCACCTGCGGACGAAAGCCGAAGGTGCGCATTCTGGCCAAGGGCGCGGTGCCGCCCACGGAGGAAGAGGTTGCACGGAACCCCCGTGCTCGCAGCGCGAAGCTGCGCGTGGCGGAAAAACTGTAACAAAGGAGGCTGACTATGCCGACGCTTTATGTTGTGGGAACACCCATCGGCAACCTGAGTGATATGACGCCCCGGGCTATTGAAACGTTGAGACAGGTCAGCCTGATTGCGGCGGAAGACACGCGGGTGACGCGGAAGCTTACCGCCCATTTCGGCATTGATACGCCTCTGACCAGCTGTCATCAGCATAATGAAGAGGGCAAGGGCGAGACGCTGACCCAGCAAATGCTGGATGAAGACATGGATATAGCCCTGACCACGGATGCGGGCACGCCATGCATTTCCGACCCCGGCTATGGGCTGGTGAGCGCGGCGGTGAAGCGGGGGATTCCCGTGGTGGCGATCCCTGGCTGCTGTGCGGCAATTTCCGCATTGTCCGTCAGCGGCATGGATACACGAGAATTTGCTTTTTATGGCTTCCTGCCCCGGGAAAAGAAGGAACTGAGGGAAAAGCTGCTGGCTATGGCGGCGGGGGAGCCCTTGGCTGGGGGGCATGAGTCGCCCTTCCGTGTGATCGACCTGCTGGAAACGCTGGCGGAGCTTTTGCCGGAGACGGAGGTTTCCGCCAGTTGTGATCTGACCAAGCTGCATGAGCTGACGGTGCGTGGCACAGTAGGGGAGGTCTTGGCGGCGCTTCGGGCGAACCCAAAGGCAGAGAAGGGCGAGTATTGTCTGGTGCTGGATTTTCATCATGTCGCGCTCCCAGAAGCGCCTGTGCCAAGGGCAGAGGTCAGTCTGGAAGCACAGCTGGTGGAAGAGATGCTGTCAGGGAAGAACATGCGGGAGGCACAGCATGCGCTGACCGAGGCGGGACAGAAGAAGAACGCTGTCAAGGCTGCGGCGCTTCGCTTGAAAAAGCTGCTTGTCCCGGAGGAAGAGGAATAACACGCTGCAAGGGAGGAAACGCCATGGAATGCGGAGCAATGAACAGGCGAAAGCTACAATCAGCGCTTGGGCAGGGACGTGGTGTTTCTATTTATGAGCGGTATGTTTTGGGCAAAATATTTCCATTGAAAGAAGGACCGGCGTTTGCCGATCCTTTTTTTCTGGGGTCAGGGTGTGCAGATAATCGTGCCCGAGGAGAAATCCGTGGGCAGCAGCGTGGGGTTCAGCTGCATCATCCGCCCGGGCGTGGTGTTGAACCGCCGAGCTACGTCCGCGAGGTTTTCACCAGCCTGAATGGTATAGCTTCCGCCGCGAGAGCAGAGCTGACGGGTACCTGCGGGCGGCGCACAGTAGCGCGTGCCTGCGGTTAGCCGTCCGGGCACGAGACCTGGATTAGTCAGGCGCATGGCACGATAGGAGACGTTGTTTTCCACCAGCAGATCGGCGTAGCTTTGTCCCGCCTGTACGGTGCGAGCTTCATAGCCGATGGGGCAGGAGAAGCCGATGCTTCCGCCGGTGGAGCCGCTGCTGCTTCCACCTGTGCCGGGCTTGGAGGGCGTAGACGGCGTTGCGGGTGTAGAGGTTGTTGCAGAGGGAACGCACAGCACCTGCCCGATGATCAGTTCACCCTCCTTCACGCCGGGGTTGCGTTCCGCAAGCTCCAGCGTGGAGATGCCGAAGCTGTCGGCGATCTTCTGGAAGGTGTCCCCATCGGCCACATGATAGATGGTGCCGCTCAGGCAGGTGAGCACCTGCGGGGGAATACAGACCTCGTCGCCTGCCTGCAGCGTGGAAAAATCCACGCCCGGGTTCATCAGCGTGATGGCCTGTGCCGTGACCTCGTTGGCCAGCGCAACGCTTGCCAGCGTGTCACCGGACTGCCATTCGTAATAGGAAGCGCCGCGGGGGCATACGCGGCGGGATGTAGTGCCGTTTGTTTGCATGTTGCTCACTCCTTTCGGTGTCCTCGCCTTCATGTTATGCTCGGAGGACGAATTGGTGCGAAAAAGGGGCTTCACAAACGGCAGGGAAGCGTGTACAATAAACTGAAACACTTTGGGCAGGGGGGCTGCCCACAAGGCGGCCTTCCGATTGCGAAGGACAAATGCGGCAAAGTGAGGGAGAAATCGCATGGAGAAAAAAGGATACCTGCTGCTGGCGGACGGCCAGATGTTCGAGGGAACGCGATTCGGCGCGGAAAAGGACGTTTATGCTGAACTGGTGTTTACCACGGCCATGACCGGCTATTTGGAAACGCTGACCGACCCCAGCTATGAGGGGCAGATCGTTATACAAACCTTTCCAACCATTGGCAATTACGGTGTGATTCCGCAGGATTTTGAAAGCGGCAAGCCGGGACTGAGTGCTTACGTGGTGCGTGAGTGCTGTGAGAATCCCAGCAATTTCCGCTGCCAAGGCACGCTGTCGGATTATCTGAAGGAAATGGGCATTCCCGGTCTGTGCGGCGTGGATACCCGCCAGCTGACCCGGCGCATCCGCAACGCGGGCGTAATGAATGCGGCGCTGCTGATGGAAAAGCCCGAGAACATTGACGCGGTGATTGCTAAGCTGCGTGCACTACCCTTTCATCCTGCGGTGCAGGACGTGAGCTGTGAGCAGATTACTGAGGGCAAGACAGAAGGCAAGTATCATGTGGTGCTTTGGGACTTCGGTGCAAAGGGCAGCATCCAGCGCCGCTTGGAGGATCGTGGCTGCCATGTGACCCGCGTGCCCGCCGACACCACAGCGGAGGAGATCCTTGCCCTGAAGCCCGACGGCGTGATGCTCTCCAACGGCCCCGGCGACCCGGCGGACAATACCAGTATTATTGAGCAGTTGGGTCTGCTGGAAACCAAGAAGATCCCTACCTTCGGCATTTGCCTTGGACATCAGCTGCTGGCGCTTTCACAGGGTGCGAAGACTCGCAAGCTGAAGTACGGCCATCGCGGCGCGAATCAGCCCGCCAAGGATTTGATTACTGGCCGCAGCTACATGACCAGCCAGAACCACGGTTATGCGGTGGATGCGGATACCCTGCCCGCCAATGCCGTGCTCCGCTTCGTCAATGGCAACGATGGCACCTGCGAGGGCTTGGATTACAAGGACATGCCCGCTTTCTCGGTGCAGTTTCACCCGGAAGCCTGCGGCGGCCCGCTGGATACGCTGTTCCTGTTCGATCGCTTTATTGAGATGATGGGAGGAAATCACTAATGCCGCTGAATCCGCAACTTCATCGTGTTTTGATTATTGGTTCCGGCCCGATTGTGATCGGTCAGGCCGCTGAATTCGACTATGCTGGTTCTCAGGCCTGCCGTGCTTTGAAACAGGCGGGCTTGGAGGTCATCCTGGTCAACCCGAACCCGGCCACCATCATGACTGATCGTGCCAGTGCAGATAAGATTTATATTGAGCCCCTGACGCTGGAAACTATTCGTCGGATCATCATTAAGGAAAAGCCGGACAGTCTGCTGTCCACGCTGGGCGGCCAGAACGGCTTGACCTTATCTATGCAGCTGGCGAAGGAAGGCTTTCTGGACGCGCACGGCGTAAAGCTGCTGGGCGCGACCTGCGAAACCATTGAAAAGGCTGAAGACCGCCTAAAGTTCAAGGAGACTATGGAGTCCATCGGTCAGCCCTGCATCCCCAGTGAGGTGGTGGAGAACGTTCCCGATGCGCTGGCCTTTGCGGAGAAGATCGGCTATCCTGTGATCGTGCGTCCCGCCTACACGCTGGGCGGCAGCGGCGGCGGCATTTGCCAGAACCGTGAAGAGCTGGAAGAGATCGCGGAGAATGGTCTGCGTTTGTCGCCCATCACGCAGATTCTGGTGGAGCGCTGCATTTCCGGCTGGAAGGAAATCGAGTTCGAGGTCATGCGCGACAGTCTCGGCAACGTGGTGGCGGTCTGTTCCATGGAGAACATCGACCCCGTTGGCGTGCATACGGGCGACTCCATCGTGGTAGCTCCCGCGCTGACGCTGGCGGATCGGGAATATCAGATGCTCCGCCGGGCTGCGCTGGACATCATTACGGCTCTGAAGGTGGAGGGCGGCTGCAACTGCCAGTTCGCCCTGAATCCGGACAGCTTCGAGTATGCGGTCATTGAGGTGAATCCCCGCGTGAGCCGGTCTTCCGCGCTGGCCTCTAAGGCGACGGGCTATCCCATTGCCAAGTGCGCCGCGCAGATCGCCATTGGCTACACGCTGGATGAAATGCGTAACGCGGTGACGGGCAAGACCTGCGCTTGCTTCGAGCCCGCGCTGGATTACATCGTGGCGAAGGTTCCGAAGTGGCCCTTCGATAAATTTGTGTATGGCAAGCGCACGCTGGGCACGCAGATGAAGGCTACCGGCGAAGTGATGGCCATCGGCGTGAACGTGGAGCAGGCTTTGATGAAGGCCGTCCGCGGTGCGGAAATCGGCTGTGATACCCTGCGCATGAATAAGCTGGCGGAGTTGTCCGATGAGGAGCTGCTCAAGCTGATTGGCCGCTGCACCGACGAGCGCATGTACGCCGTGTATGAAGCTATTGGCCGGGGCGTGTCGCTGGAAAAACTGCATGAAATCACGAAGATCGACTATTTCTTCCTGCATAAGTTTGAGAACCTCTTCAAGATGGAGGAGCGCCTGAAGCAGGGAAACGTGGATCAGGAGACGTATCTGAAAGCGAAGAAGATGGGCTACCCAGACAGCGCTATTCGCCGTCTGAGCGGTCAGGACGTCGCCGCGCACCGCAACCCCGTGTACAAGATGGTGGACACCTGTGCCGCCGAATTTGAGGCGCAGACGCCGTATTTCTATGCGACCTATGACGATGAAAACGAAGCCGAGGAGTTCCTGAGCCAGAAGCAGGAAAAGAAACCCTGCGTAGTGGTGCTGGGCTCCGGCCCCATTCGTATCGGTCAGGGCATCGAGTTTGACTATGCTTCCGTCCATTGCGTGTGGATGCTCAAGCAAGCGGGCTACGATGTGGTCATGATTAACAACAACCCCGAAACCGTTTCCACCGACTTTGATACGGCGGACCGGCTGTACTTCGAGCCCTTGACGCCCGAAGATGTGCTGGGCGTGATTGCCACCGAAAAGCCTGTGGGCGTGGTGGCGGCCTTCGGCGGTCAGACGGCCATCAAGCTGACTAAGGCCTTACAGGCGGCGGGCGTGCGCATTCTGGGCACCAGCGCGGATGCAATCGACTTGGCGGAGGATCGTGAGCGCTTCGACGCGGCCATGGAGAAGCATCATATCAAGCGTCCGCAGGGCTGCACGGTCATGACCTGCGAGGAAGCACTGGCGGCGGCGAATCGTCTGGGCTATCCGGTGCTGGTGCGTCCCTCCTACGTGCTGGGCGGTCAGAACATGATTATCGCTTACACGGATAGCGACATCACCGAGTACATGAAGATCATTCTGGCGCAGGGCATCGAGAATCCCATCTTGATTGACCAGTATTTGCAGGGTGTGGAGGCGGAGGCCGACGCTATCTGTGATGGCGAGGATGTGCTGATTCCCGGTATTATGGAGCACATCGAGCGTGCGGGTGTTCACTCCGGCGACTCTATGGCGGTGTATCCTGCATGGAACCTGAATGGCACGCTGTATCAGCGGCTGGTAGACACCACCCGGGCGATCGCGCTGGAATTGAATACCGTGGGTCTCATCAATATCCAGTACGTTATCTATCATAATGAAGTGTATGTCATTGAGGCGAACCCCCGTGCCAGCCGTACCGTGCCGTACATCAGCAAGGTGACGGGTGTGCCCATGGTGGATTTGGCGGTTCGCGCCATGCTGGGCGAGAAGATCAAGGACATGGGCTACGGTACGGGTCTGTATCGTCAAAGCCCCTACTATGCGGTAAAGGTGCCTTGCTTCTCCTTTGAGAAGCTGGCGGATGTGGATACCCACCTCGGCCCGGAAATGAAGTCCACCGGCGAGGTGCTGGGTATTGGCACCAACTTGCAGGAGGCCATTTACAAGGGCATGGTGGCTGCGGGCTACAAGATGAAGCATACCGGTGGTCTGCTGGTGACGGTGCGCGATCAGGACAAGTCCGAAGCGGTAGACACCGCCCGCAAGTTTGCAGAGCTAGGCTTCAGCCTGTTTGCAACACCCGGTACGGCTAAGGCCTTGCGGGATCACGGCCTGTATGCTGCAACGGTGCGTCATGACATGATGGAAAAGATGCTGGAAATGGATCAGGTGCAGTACGTGATCTCTACGTCCAGCCATGGTCGTCAGCCGCAGCTGGAGGATGTGCGTATGCGCCGTAAGGCGGTGGAACGCGGCATCCCGCTGTTCACCAGCATGGACACAGCCAATGCTTTGGCGAACGCCTTGACCTCCCGCTACACGCTGAGCAATGTGGAGACGGTGGACATCAACAACATGCGCACCGAGCGAGAGCGTCTGCGTTTTGTGAAGATGCGCGGCACGGGCAACGATTACCTCTATTTTGACTGCTTTGAACAGCAGGTGGAGAGCCCTGAGTCGCTGGCGGTGCGTCTGTCCAATCGCCGCACGGGTGTGGGCAGCGACGGCATTGTGCTGATTATGCCTAGCGAGACCTGCGATGCGAAGATGCGGGTATTCGGTGCGGATGGCAGCGAAAGCTTTACGGCGGGCAATACGATCCGCTGCGTGGGCAAGTATCTGTATGAGACGGGCCGTGTGCGCAAGGAAAAGATGACCATTGAGATCGGCGGCGCAGGGAAGGATTTGCAGCTGTATCTGTGGGACAGCACGGTGTTCTCGGTACAGGTGGACATGGGCAAGCCGGAATTTACGCCGGAGCGCGTGCCGGTGAAGCTGGACGGGGAGCGTGTAATCGACCGCGAGGTATTCTTAGCGGGTGAGAATCGCCGCATCTGCTGTCTGAGCATGGGCAATCCGCACATGGTGCAGTTTGTGGATGATTTGGCTCGGATTCATTTGGAGAATGTGGGCCCGCAGATCGAGACAGACCCGCTGTTCCCGGAGCGGGTGACGGCTTCCTTTGCGACGATACTGGAACGCAATATCATCAAGATGCGTGTTTGGGAGCGCGGCATTGGTGAGACGGCGGCGTGCGGCACGGGTGCGTGCGCGGCGGCGGTTGCGGCGGTGGAGATGGGTCTATGCGACCGCGACACGGACATTTCCGTTCGTCTGCCCGGCGGTGAGCTTGTTGTTCGCTACGAGTCCTCCGGTCTTGTATGGCTGACTGGCGATGCGAAGCGCGACTTCGAGGGCGAAGTGGAAATTTAAGAGAGGGATGGGGGAGATTCTGGTGGAGAGGCCGCTTCTCTGAGAGAAGCGCCTCTCCCCCAGACCCCCTCTCCCGAAG
>USCW01000020.1 GCA_900553315.1 uncultured Eubacteriales bacterium | reverse complement strand
TGACAAAAAATGCATTCGCCATCGCACCAACTCATTTGTGCGGTATTGCCCTAAAGAAACGCTGCATGAAGCTTTGACTTTCATGCAGCGTTCTTTTTTAGTTCAGTCGCATTTCAAGTGATCTCGAAGGACGGCTTCCACGTTTTGCGCAAGCAGCTCATAGCCCACGGCGGAAAAGTGCAGACCGTCGTTCGGCTGCATGACGGCTTCGTTTTCCGCGCAGAAGGCGGGGCATTTCGCCAAGTCGATCAGCACATCGCCGGTTTCCTGCGCGACCCTGCGCACGAAGCAGGCCCCGGCCTCCGCCTGATCGGCATAGCCGCAGTTGGACATAGCGGGGTTGCGGGTTGCGTGGGGCGGCGTGCCGAGAAACACCGTCGCCGCAGGGGCATGCGCATGGCACCAGCGCAGGATGTCCCGATAGGCGTCGTTGTCCGGGGTATCGCGGTCGGGATCATTGCCGCCGTTGGTGCCCAGCAGGATCACGATCGCGTCCGCGTCCTGCACCGAGACAGCGCCGCTTTGCAGGTAGTTCCAATAGTCCGTGGCGCGATAGCCGCAGCGACCCGCGTTCACGACCGTCCAGCCGGTGTGCTTAGCTAGAAAATAGGGGTAGCTCTCCGGCTGGACATTGGCAATGCCGCTCTGGCCGGGCAGACCGTAGTCGCCTTCCGTCAGGCTGTCGCCCATGCAGATGATTTTCATGGCGGGGCTCCTTTCGTGTGCTTTATGTTTGATGGGAAAGGGGTTCTACGGAAGGGGTGCGGATTCCTGCGGGAGAAAGCGCTGGCAGCATGATTTGCAGGTTGATGTAATTGTACTGATTGACGGCAGCGATGCGAGAGGCGTATACTATCAATGCAATGCTTAAAGTTGGGTGCTGTGCAAAGTCGGTATGATAGCAAGCACAGGAGGCCTGATTGATTCGTTTATGCAGAGAGGATCGCAGAGGATAAGCCGAATAGAAGAACATGCGGATAGCTGCTAGGGCAATACCGCACAATTCGTAGGCAGCGTAGGCGATGCCTTTTCCGCCATCTGCTGCTTGCAGATTTTTCGATTTACCTCCAGTAAACCTTCAAAATCTGCCATTGCATCTGACGAAAAATTCATTCGCCTCCGCACCAACTCATTTGTGGGTATTGCCCTAGCAGCTTTTTCAACATGCATAAAATACGGGCAAGGAAGCAAAGCTGGGAGGCTTGAGAATGAAAAGAAAATATATTATTATCATCTTCTTTGTTCTCATCATAGTACTGATGGCCTTTATTGTCAGTAATCGATTGCCTGAGGGAACGTTTATCAAGAGCAGTACTTCACCGAATGGCAAATACAAAGTGAATGCTTACCTGGCTGATGGCGGAGCTACTGTAGATTTTGCTATTCGAGCGGAGGTCGTCTATCTGGAAACCGGTAAATCGAGAAATATTTATTGGCAATATCATGCGTATAGCGCACAAATGAAATGGCTGTCTGATGATGTAGTCGAGATAAATGGTATTGCTTTGAACGTTTTGCATGATATGTATGACTATAGAAGGCGGTAAGCAAGGGTTGTGGTATAGCTGAAGTCGCTTTCCTACATAAAAAAGGAGGACTGCTCCATCCGGGGCAGTCCTCCAATCGTTTTCCTTGCAAACCTTTCGGCTTACTTGCCGCTCAGCAGCGCATAGGCCGCAGCGCCCTCATCGATGACTTCCTGCAGACCCTGAGACTTCAAGGTTTCATACTGGGCGAAGAAGTCGTCCACGGACATCTGGCCGGCGATGACCTGATCGCGGGCAACGCACACGCCGCCGGTCAGCAGCTCAGCGCGATACTCCACGTAGGCGTCGGTTTCCAGCGTCTGGGGCATCGCATAGAAGTGACCGTTGTTCACAACGGACAGACCCTGATAGAAGGACGCGGCGCCCTCATCCAGATCTTCCACGCTCTGGCCGGCGAACAGGCACTGCATGAACGCGTTGGTCTGCCATTCGCCGCCGAAGGGCTCATACTGGCAGCCCGCCAGACGATAGTCCACAAAGCCGTTGGCCACCAAGGTAGGACGCAGCACCGCTTCGCCGTCCACCACATCGTAGCTCACGCCCTCGATGCCGTAGTTGTACAGGTCGTTGCCTTCCTTGGAGAAGTTCCAGTTGAAGGCCTTCAGGATGTCCTCGACCTTGCCGGCCTCAGCCGCGGCGCTGGTGATGCACCACAGGGTGGTCACAGCGTTGCGCTCCTGGGTCATCTGGTCGCCGTAGGGGCCGGTGATGGGGGCAACGCTCAGCCACAGCGCATCCTCGTCGCCGCCCTCGCGGTTGGCGTAGGTGGACAGCTTGGCGCGCTCAGCCCAAGTCATGGTCGTGCCGACCAGGTTGCTGTCCATTACGGTGAACAGTTCAGCCTGCGTGCGGGTCGCAAATTCGGGGTCGATCAGGCCTTCCTTGAACAGATCCTGAACGGCCTGCAGGAATTCCTTGTAGCGGGGATGCTCATACACCAGCGTGTAGGTGCCGTCGTCCAGCACGCAGAACTGGCAGTCAGCGGAGGCGCGGATGCCGAAGGCGTTCAGCAGGCTGGCCATGCAGCGCTCGCCGTTCGCGCCCTGCTCCAGCGCCAGCGGGATCTCGTCGTTGGGGTCGCCGTTGCCGTTCAGGTCGTTGGCCTTGATGGCACGCCACAGCTCCACCCAGCCGTCCCACGTGGTGGGAACGTCCATCTTCAGCGCGTCCAGCCAGTCCTTGCGAACCATCACGGTCTGGGAGCCGGGCACGTTCACGATGGTGGGGATGGTGTAGATGTGGCCGTCAGGCTGACGCCAAGCCGCCATGCGATCCTCGCCGACCGCTGCCACGATGTCCGGAATCAGATCCAGATAATCGTCCAGCGCCACGACGGCGCCCTCGCTCACCAGATTCATCACGCCATACGCGCCGGCCTGCATGATGTCAGGCAGCTTCCGGGACGCGAGAATGGTGGAGACCTGCGTGGCGTAGTTATCCTCCACGCGCCAGTCGATGTTGAACTTCGCGCCCGTCATCGCCTGAATCGCCATGAAATAATAGCAGCCGTCAAACTCGGTGGGATAGTTGTTGTAGTGGATACCCATGCCGGTGATTTCCAGCCCGTCGTCGAAGTAAAGGTTCTCGCTCTTGGGCAGAGCCTTTGCGGCTTCGATCAGGGCGGCGCTCATCTCCTCGATGGTCGGCGTGGTGCTCTCGGCTAACGCGGTTGAGCCGAGCAGCATGGTCAGAGCCATGATGATTGCCAGTACCTTCTTCATGAGACTTCCTCCTAGAAAAAATAGTGTTAAACTTTCGCGGACATGTCCGCGGAAATTCCCGGGAGAGATCACTCCTTGACGGAGCCCAGCATTACGCCGCTGACAAAGTAACGCTGCACAAAGGGATACAGCACGATCATCGGCAGCATCGCCACCACCAGCACCGCGTTGCGGGTCTGCTGACCCAGCGCCGCCGCGCCGCCCGTGGCGGAAGTGGAAACCATCGAAACGTTATGGATGGAGCTCTCGGCGTTCAGCACCAGCTCCTTCAGGATCAGCTGGAGCGTATAGTTTTCCCGAGAGGACAGGAACATCAGGGGGTTCAGGTAGTCGTTCCAATGGCTCACGATGACCCACAGCGATACGGTAGCCAGCACCGGCTTGGACAGGGGGATAATGAGCTGGAACAGAATGCGGAAGTCGTTTGCGCCGTCGATGCGTGCGCTTTCCACAATGGACACGGGAATGGACTGGAAATAACTCTTCACAATGACCACATAGTAGGCGCTCATCAGCAGATTCATAATCAGCGCCCACAGGGAGTCGTACAGGCCCAGCTGCTGAATGGTCAGGAACTGGGGGATGATGCCGCCCTGAAACCACATGGTAAAGAGGATCAGGAAGCTGTACAGCTTCTTGCCGTAGAACTGGGCGAAGGCCAGCGGATATGCCGCCAGACTCAGCCCTGCCAAGCTCAGCGCACAGCCCACGATCGCCACGAACAGGCTGTTGCCGATGGAGCGCCACAGATCCTGAGACTGGAAAATCAGGTCATAGGCCTGCGGATTGAAGCCGATGGGATAGAACGTTACGTCGGCGCGGAGCACGGCGTATTCGTCGCTCAGAGAGATGGAGAACATGTTCAGCAGCGGATACAGGAAAAAGCACAGCAGCAGAATCATAAACGCCAGCAGGACGCCGTCGGCGATTTTTTCGCCCCGGCTGCGGCGGATAAAGTCGCCGTGATGCTTATGCGCGAGCTTTGCAGCGGTTTGTGCCATCTTTACGGCCTCCTTTCATCAGAACAGCGAAATTTCGCTGACCTTGCGGCTGACGGTGTTGGCGATGAACACCAGAATCACGCTGATCACCGAGTTGAACAGGCCGGCCGCCGTAGCGTAGCCGTACTTTTGACTCTCCATGCCCGTCTTGTACACGAAGGTGGGCAGCATTTCGGAGGCGCTCAGGTTCAGGTTATTTTGCAGCAGGTAGACCTTTTCAAAGTTGACGTTCAGCAGCTGACCTACCTGCATGATGAGCAGCAGCACGAAGGTAGTGGCCAGACCCGGCAGACTGACGTGGATGATCTGCTGCCAGCGGTTCGCGCCGTCGATCTTCGCCGCTTCGTACAGGCCGCGGTCAATGCCCGCCAGCGTGGAGACGTAGATCACAGCCTCCCAGCCCACCGACTGCCAGAAGCCGGAGACCACGTTGATGGGGATGAAATACTCCGGCACGCTCAGATAATTGATCGGCGTGCCGCCCATCATCTTGGTGAGCTTCGCCAGCGAGCCGATGCTGGGGGACAGGATGGTGGTAATCATGGAGACCAGCACCACCGTCGAAACGAAGTGCGGCAGGTAGGAAATGGTCTGCACGAACTTCATGAATTTCGCGCTGCGAAGCTCGTTGAGCATCAGCGCGAAGAACATCGGCATGGGGAAGAGGATGACCAGGGCGGTCAGGTTCAGCTTCAGCGTGTTGCCGATATAGTTCATCAGGTTGGGATTCGAAAGCAAGCGCTCGAAGTTCTTCCAGCCCACAAATTTGGAATCAAAGCCCTTGAGCAGCTTGTAATCATAAAACGCGCTGCGCAGAAACCACATGGGCACATACTTCAGCAGGATAAAATACACGACCACCGGGAGGATCATCAGGTAAATATACCTGTTGCGATATAACCGCAGACCCACCAGATGCCGAACCCGTGTCGAATTAAAAATATTTTCCCGCGTCCCCTTGACGCTGCGCTTTTCGGCAACGCTCAATCCGATCCCTCCTTTGAATTTACAATGGCAAAACGACGAAGCGCAGGATAGGTATCCCCATACTTCGCCCTTGTGCTCTCTTGCTTTCATACATCATTGTATAATTGCATCATAGCACGCGGAAAGCGTCTTTGTCAAGAAAAGTTTGGAAGGCTTGTTTTAAAGAAATGAATATGAAAGCGGGGCGAAATTTAGACAATATGCCAAAATACTTGAAAAAAAGACTGGGAAGCTGCGAAAAGTCCGAAGAAAAAACGACTGCATACGCATTGAAACATATGCAGCCGTTTGGAGATTTATCCCTTAAAAATATTTTTTATCGTATTTTTCTCCATCCGCCAGCGGCAGGGACATGACCGCCCAGTTGGACGTGATGCGCAGTCCCGCGCCCAGATAGATCTTCTGGGCGAAGTTCGTTTTGCCGGTGAAAAGCGACGTGAACGCCGCGCCCTCGGCGATGAATTCTTTCATCAGCAGGTTGAACAGTACGGATGCGATGCCGCGTCCGCCCCAAGCCGGGTCGGTGCAGATGCCCGTGAACCAGCCCCGTCCGCTCTGCTGCAAATCCACCGGGCCGGTGAAGCCGATGATCTGATCATCCTTTGTGGCCGTCAGCAGCACGCGGGGGCCTGCGGGCTTGCGTCCGTCCGGCCAGCATTCGGGATCGCTGTTGGGGCGGTGCTCATGCCACGCGGTCAGCTCCTGACGCAGCACGTTTCGCCAGTATTCGCTGCCCACCCGGTCACACATGCCGTTGTAGTCCTCGCCCAGCCCGGGCTCCCAGCGGCCCACGCGGATGCCCTCCGCCGCCAGCGCCGCGATCTTGCCGTCCAGCGCGGGATCCCAATGGTAGTCCTTCAGGTTGATATACATGGAGATTTCATGGAAGTCATCGTGGAAGCCCTGATGCAGCAGATAAGCGTAGCCGGGGGTTTCCTCATTCACGCCGGGGGCGTTGTTGTGGTCGTGTCCGCCCGCACCGGGAATGAGCCACGTCAGATGGACGGGGTTGTTGCTCGACACCACCAAATGCTTTTTGTGCATGGAGCGGCCCAACTCGCTGACCGTGTGCAGCAGCGCACGTCCAACGCCCTGTCTGCGGTGCTGTGCATCCACCACCAGCAGCGTCAAATACAGCGGCGTATTGTTTGCATCCTCGCCGGGGAGAAAGCTCGTCTGCCACGCGGCGTGGACCCAGCCGATCAGCCTGCCCTCCGACATCGCCGCGAAGGCCGCGCATCCAGGCCCTTGAAAGCGTTCAAGATAATCGGATTTTTCCAGCGGCTTATAAAGCACCTCGCCCTTTTCCGAGGCGGCGCGCAGCAGGGTAAGCGCGTCCTCCACATACAGGGGGGACAGCGGTTCCATCGTAAAGTTCACAGGCTCACTCCCCTTTTTCGGTTGTTCAGCTTGGATATGGGCGTATCATAGCATGGGCGCGGAAGCGTGTCAAGAGTCGGCAAAGCGGGACGCACAAACCCTGTTGAGCAGACGCGTGGAGATGATGTATAATGATTTCCATCGAAAAGCAAGCAGTGCGTTCCTATACGAAACGGAGTAGGAAAGGACGATACCAACGATGGAGCGGGAGCTTTTTCTCAAGCGGCTGTACGACGAAAACGCCGTGTTTCTGATACGCCTGTGCAGGAAACGGACGAATTATGACCCGGCTTGTGCGGATATGGTGGATGCCTGCGTGCAGGAAACGTTCTTGGCGGCCTTCAAGGAGTGCGATACGCTGGCGGAGCATCCCAACCTGCGGGGGTGGTTGGTGCAGACCTGCCTGTATCGGCTCATGGACGCCATGGAGCGGGAGCGGAAACGACGAGAACAGGTCGCGTTTTCGCTGGACAGCGGACAGGCGGAGAAGCTGTCCGGCGAGGACACGGTGGAGACGCACAGCGCAAGACAGAATCTCCGAAGCTTCTTTGCGGTGCTGCTGGCCCTGCTGACGCCGGAGGAAAAGGCGGTGTTTACCGCTTATTTTCTGGAGCAGCAGACCATGCGGGATATTGCGGCTGCACAGCAGCTCACGGAGAATCAGGTGAAGGCCGTGATCCGGCGCATTCGACGAAGAGCGAAAACACTTTTTGAAGAAAATTTTTCGTGAGGCGGTTCAAAAGGACTTTTTTGCCGCTATTTCAAGTGAAGGGAGGATGACCCGATGGAAAAGCAACTGAGCAAGACGCAGCAGGACAAGCTGGACGAACTTCGTCGGCAGTTGGCGGAGGGGGAGCTGACCCGTGCCGAGGTTGCCGACCTGCTGGAAACGGAAATCTATGCCGCCCTGGGCGCGACTGATCAACCGGCGGACAATGCGTGGCTGGACGCTTGCAGCGACATGATGGCGGAAATGGACGCGGAGCAAAGCGCCGCGTGGCCGGAGCATCAGCAGCAGAACTGGGAGGCCATCCGCAAGGCGATTCGGAAGGAGAAGCGTCGTCGGCGCTTCCCGTGGAAGCAGCTTGTCGCCGTGGCGGCGAGCGTCGTGCTGGTGTTTTTGATGGGCATCTCCCTTACCAGAAGCCGGTATCAGGGCACGCAGACCGAGGACGGACAAATCTATGAGCTGCGGGGCCAGAAGGAGGAGATCGGCGGCGGTCAGAGCGCGACTGCCTCGGAGGACGGCGGCACCCTGCAGGAGCTTGAAACCACGAGCTACGAGGAGATTGTGGCGTTCCTTGGACTTACGCCGCCGATGCCGATGTGGGCGCCGGACGGCTGGGAAGCGGAGCCGTATTATGCGTCTAAGATCAGCGAAGATTGGGCGTTCTCCGTCTTCTATTTCCATCCGGATATGGAGACCATGCTGAACTTTGACTGCTATTATGCAGCCGATCCCAGCACGATGGCGACAATCTTCCCGCAGGACGGCGAGGGCGAGGACGTGGTGCTGGAAAACGGGCAGAGCGTTTACCTCTCCACCAACGCTGGGGACACGCTGGCGATCTGGCAGGAGGGCAACATGTTGATGTATATCTCCGGTCCCATCACCATGGATGAACTGATCATGATGGTCTACAACACGCAGGGAGGGTACGGCTGATGAAAAAGAAAATTGTGCTGGTAGCGGTATGTGCGCTGGTATTGATTGTGGCTTTCCTGCTGTATCCTGCGAAGGTGGAGAAAAGCTACGCGGGCGCTGCATTTTCCAATCTGGAAGATAACAGCTTTGCGCCGTGCAGCCTGTCCCTGAGCGGCAGACTTCATACCCGCTTTTTACCAAACGCCGAATACAAGGGAACGTTTTCCCTCAGCGTGAACGGACAGAGCCTCTTCGAAGACGCGTCCATGACCGCACGCATGGGTGCGGACGGCCCAAGCTTCATCACCTGCTTGACCGACGACGGTTATACGATTCCCGGCTACTTTGTCGCGCCCAGAAGCTTTGATTGGCTATATATCCGTCTGAAGCCAGCGGATGGAACACCCATGGAGATCATGGCTCCTGCGGAGACGGCGGAGCAGGCCATGGAGGTGAAGCGATCCGCTGGGGTCTATGCGGCGCAAAAGGGGTATACGCTGCCGGACTATTGAAGCATGTCTGCCGTGGACGTACCGAAGGGGGCGAAAAGCTGTGAAGAAGCGGTCTGTCTGTGTGTGGCTGGTGCTGTGTTTGCTGTTTTCCTTCGGCGGTGCGCAGGGAGAGGCGGACGGTCAAACGCTGACCTTGGAGCGTCTGCCGGTGCTTCAGGCGGTGCCCTATCAGGAGGGGCTGCTGCTTCTTTCACAGGATACGCTGTATCTGTATCAGAATGATACCGTTACGGCGCTGGACGGCGACTATCACGTCTATGCCTTGGAGGAGGTTTCCTCTGCCGATACGCTGCTGTATCCGGAGGCCTATGCGCCGGTGCCCGTGGGAACGAGCCTCGGTTATCTGCTGACGGACGATGCTGACGCGGTCTACTGCATCGCGCAGGGCTTTACGGGCATCAATCAGGTCAGCATTGCGGAGCATCATGTGGACATGCGCCGCGTATGCGCCATGGATCACAGCGCCTTTGTGGAGGCCGTGGACGACGCGCCGATTTTGTATGACGCGGTCATGTTGTCGAATGCCGTTTATTTTCTGGTGGGGGATGCCAGCTCCGTGTTTGCGGATCGGCTTTTGAAGTGTGATTTGACCACGGGCGCGGTGGAGCAGATAGCCAACGGAAGCTTCAGCGGCCTGTGCGTGACGGGGGAGGGCACGCTGCTGGCTATGCTGTCCTTTCTGGATGCGTCCAGCAAGCTGGTGGCCATTGACGCAGAGCACGGCGAGCAGACAGAAGTGGCGGTGCGTCTGCCGCAAATGGCGGCTTATCCGCGGGAAGACCCGCAGACGGGCAGCATCTATTTCATGACCGACCGCTTTGTTTATCGGCTGGACCATGCGGGCGGTTCTGCCGAGGTCTATGAGCATTCCGGGCGAAGTCTGCTGCCGCCCTGCTTTTCGCCCCTGCTGGGGTACTGCATACCGTCCATGGACGGACTTGAAACAAAGGCCTTTGCGGAGGCGCATGTCACCCTTCGCAGACAGGGCGAGCCGGATCGGTATCAGCAGGAATACATGCGCCAACACAACACGCGCATTCAAACGCCCTATGAGAATGAGATCACCATGGAAAGCCTTGCGCAGAACATGCTGCTGCAAGAGGATTACATCGACCTATACCAGCTTACCCTTCAGTCAGAGCTGCTGAATTTTGTGCAGAAGGGCTATTACGCGCCTTTGGATGCACCGGCCTTGCCGACGGCTACTTTGCGCGGCTTTTTGAAGGATGTTCTGCTGGATGATGAGGGGAAGCTCTGCTTCTTCCCGGTGCAGTTCTCCGCCTATGGGCTGGCCTACGATGCAGCGCAGTATGAGATTCCTGTCCCCACCACATGGCGTACATGGCTGGAACAGGTGCTTGCTTTAGCGGCGGCGGATGAGCAGGGGGAGTTGGCGCTCTTTAATGCCGACTACACGCCGGATTATCTTCGGGAAACGCTTATTGAAGCGCTGCTTCAGCAATACGGCTGTGCCTGTGAGCTGGTCGGAACGGACGCGGCCTATGAAGAGCTCATAGAATGCTTGCGGCTTGTGGATAACTTGTGTGCACATATCGCCTTGAGCAATTTCTCGGATGATGCGCCCCTCTTTGAGCTTCGGTATCCGCTGGTTCCTGCGGCGAGGTCGAGCACCTTCACGCCCATGCCGCTAGCCTTCGTTGCTGGGGAGTTGCCTGCGATAATGCCGTCCGTGACGGTGTATCTTTTGAATCCCTATTCCCGCCACAAGGAAGCGGCGCTGGATTATCTGGCCTACATTGCAGCGCATCAATCCAACTGGCTGCATACGGCCCTGTATGAAAGCAACGTGCCTATCGAGAATGCGGACTATGCCGCACGGGTTCAAAGGCTGGAAGATGAAATTGCGGAGGGAGAAGAATCCTTGCAGCAGGTGGACGCTGCTGAAAAAACACCCTTGGAGGAACGCTTGCAGCAGCTGAAGCTGGACAGAGAAAAGGCAGAGGAAGCCCGCTGGGATGTGGACGAGGCATCCTTGGCGCTGTATCTGGATAGCATCCCGATGTTCTATTTCCCGCGGCATCAGCTCCCGGCGGCCTTGTATGAGGACGACTCGATGCTTCTCTTCACGAAGCAAATCACATCCGAGGAATTCTGCACGCGGCTTCGCCGTATACAGCGCATGTGGAGCTTGGAGAATCAATAAAGCCTGACACATAGAAAACGGGCGCTGACACCTGCGTATCAGCGCCCGTTTGTTTATCCTAGCGGTTATTACTCTTCGGTCGGAACCGCCGTGATGTCCTTCCCGAAATACTTCTCGGAGATGCGGGTCAATTCGCCCTCGTCGCGCAGCTCGGCAATAGCCTGATCCACCGCCGCACGCAGAGACGCGCTGTCCTCGCCCTTGCGCAGGGGGATCGCCACCTGCGAGGCCTCGTCTGTCAGCGCCACGACCTTCAAATTCGCGTCGGGATGCACGTTCATGTAATCATAGAAGGAAACCTCGGCGTTCAGCGTCGCGTCCGCACGGCCGGAAAGCACCATCGAAAGCGTCTGATCCAGCGTATCCACCCCTACGGCGGTCGCGCCATAGCTCTCGGCCAGCGTCATGTAGGTGCTGGCAATGGAGTTGGCGGTGCGCTTGCCGTTCAAGTCCTCAAAGGAGGAGATGCTGTCGTTGTCGCCGCGCACGATCAGCGCAGTACGGATGTAGCCATAGGGGGTGGAGAAATCGTACTTCTGGGCACGCTCCTCGGTGATCTCCACGCCGTTGGCGGCCATGTCGTAGCGGCTGGAATCCAGACCGGCGAAGATGCCGTCCCATTCGGTCTCCACAAACTTGGCGGTCACGCCCAGCTTGGCGGCGATGGCCTGCGCCACTTCCACGTCGAAGCCTACCAGCACGTCGTTTTCATCGTGATATGTCCAAGGAGCCCATGCGCCTTCCGTGGCGATAACGATTTCGCCCTGCGCCTGAATGCGGGCCAGCTGATCTTCGCCCTCGGCGGCGGCCAGCGAGAAGGTCAGTACGAGGGCCAGCAGGATGCTCTAAAATGCCTTGATCTTCATGTCTCTTCCTCCTTTTAATTATAACGGTTATGCAGGGGAAAGGTGGTCATGATCGAGCGTCCGCAGGAAAGCGCGGGTACGCTCCTGACGGGGACGCTTGAACACATCAATGGACGCGCCCTCCTCCACGATTACGCCGTTTTCCATAAACGCGACGCGGTTGGACACGTTGCGGGCAAAGCTCATTTCATGGGTGACGACCAGCATGGTCATCCCGTCGTGAGCCAAGTCGCGCATGACGGACAGCACCTCGCCGGTCAGTTCGGGATCCAGCGCGGAGGTGGGCTCGTCGAAATAGATGATTTCCGGGTTCGCTGCAAGGGCGCGGGCAATGGCCACGCGCTGCTGCTGTCCGCCGGAAAGCTCCGCCGGATAGGCGGTCGCCCGGTCGTCCAGCCCCACGCGCTGAAGCATTTCGTGACCGATTTTTTCCGCAGCGGCTTTGGGCATCTTCCGCGCAATGATGAGCCCCTCGGTCACGTTTTGCAGGGCGGTCTTGTTGGCGAAAAGGTTGTAGCTCTGGAAGACGAAGGCCGTCTTGCGGCGAAGGCGGGCGATGTCCTTCTTGCTTGCGCTGTGCAGGTCGAAGGTCTCGCCGTCGAACACCATCTTGCCGCCGTCCGCAGTTTCCAGAAAGTTCAGGCACCTAAGCAGCGTGGTTTTGCCGGAGCCGCTGGGGCCGAGGATGGCGATCACGTCGCCCTTGTCAACGTGCAGACTTACGTCGCGCAGCACCTCGGTATCGCCGAAGCGCTTCTGCATATGCTGAATATCGAGCATGGCTCGTCACCCCTTTCGTTTGCCATAGGCGGAGAGCCGCTTTTCGCCCGCCCGCTGCAGGAAGGTCAGCACCGTGGAGAACAGCAGGTAGATCACCGCCACCTCGCAGTAGAGCGGCAGCATCTCATAGGTGCGCGCCGCAATGCGCTGGGTCGCCATGAACATTTCCATGACGGTGATGTTGGAGGCCAGCGACGTATCCTTCACCAGACCAATCAGCGAATTGGACAGAGGCGGGAAGGCCGTGCGCAGTGCCTGCGGAAGCACGATGCGCCGCATGATCTGCAAATAGCTCATGCCCACGCAGTAGCCCGCCTCGATCTGTCCCACGGGCACGGCCTCCAGCGCCGCGCGCATGGTCTCGGCGCAGTACGCGCCCTCGTTGATGGCGAAGACGATCACCGCCGCCGGGAAAGGATCCAGCATAATGCCCACGTCCGGCAGACCGTAGAACACCACGAACAGCTGCACCAGCAGCGGCGTACCGCGAATGACCCAGATGTAGAACCGGGCTATCTGCGTCAGCACGCGAACGTGCGCAAACTGGATCAGCGCCGTAATGGTGGCGATCACCATAGCCAGTGTGAAGGAGATCACCGTCAGCGGAATGGTCATGGTCAGCCCGGGCAGAAGGATTTTGCCAAAGGAATCGAGCAAAAGCTCTATGAGCCGGTCATCCATGTATTCACCTTCTTTGTCGGACTGAAATGCTTCGGTTTGTCAGCCCTGCAAAATTGAGAAAAAGTCACTTAGCTTGCTTAAGGCAATACCGCACAATTCGTTGGCAGCGTAGACGATGCCTTTTCCGCCATCTGCTGCTGGCAGATTTTTCGATTTACCTCCAGTAAACCTTCAAAATCTGCCATTGCATCTGACGAAAAATTCATTCGCCTCCGCACCAACTCATTTGTGCGGTAGTGCCTTGAGGCTTTCCTGCAGGGTGTGCCAGCCCAGCACCGCGCACTTGACGCGGGCGGGCATGTGCGCCACGTCCTGAAGCGCACCGGCCTCCTCCAGCTCGTCGATCTCCTCCGGCGTGGCGGAGCCTTGGATCATCTTCAGGAACAGGTCGGCGTAGTGCAGGGCCTCGTCCTTTGTGCGGCCGACGATCATGTCCAGCATGATGTCCGCCGAGGCTTGGGAGATGGCGCAGCCGTCGCCGACGAACGCGCCGTCCTCAACCACGCCGTTCTCTACCTTCAGCTTCAGCCAAATGTCGTCGCCGCAGCTGGGGTTCACGCCCTCCAGGACGATGTTTGCGTCGGGCAGGTCGTGCTTGTGCTCCGGGCGAATGTTGTGCTCGGTCAGAATTTCATTGTAGAAGCTGTTATGCGCCATAGCCCATCTGCCTCCGTATGCTTTCCACACTGTTCAGAAACGCGTCGATTTCCTCCGGGGTGTTGTAGAACATCAGGCTGGCCCGCGTGGCGGAGCTCACGCCCAGATAGTTCAGCAGCGGCTGGGCGCAATGATGACCCGCCCGCACGCAGATATGATCCGCATCCAGCACGGCGCTTACGTCGTGGGGATGCACGTTGTCGATCGTGAAGGTGAGGATGCCCGTGTGCTCCTCCGCCTTGTCCGAGCCCAGCACATGCACATGGGGGATGGCCTTCAGGCCGTCCAGCGCCCGCCGGGTCAGCATCAATTCCCGCGCCTGCATGTTCGCCATGCCCAGACCGCCGATATAGTCGATGGCGGCCTTGAGCCCCACGGCTCCCGCCGCGTTGATGGTGCCCGCCTCGAACTTATGGGGCAGCTCGGCGAACACCGCGCCCGTGCGGGTCACGGAGTCGATCATCTCGCCGCCCGTCAGGAAAGGCGGCATGGCTTCCAGCAGCGCCCGCTTGCCGTACAGCACGCCAACGCCCATGGGCCCCAGCAGCTTATGACCGGAGAAGGCCAGAAAGTCCACGTCCAGCGCCTGAACGTCCAGCGGGATATGCGGTGCGCTCTGGGCTGCGTCCAGCACGACAGCAGCGCCTACGGCGTGCGCCGCCGCGACGATGGCCTTCACCGGGGTCTCGTGACCCAGCACATTGGAAACGTGGGTCACAGCCACCAGCCGGGTCTTGTCCGTGATAACGGACTGAATGCGCTCCACCGGCAGACTGCCGTCCGGGTCGCATTCCAGAAAGCGGAGGGTCGCGCCGGTGCGCTGGGTGGCCATCTGCCACGGAAGCAGGTTGCTGTGGTGCTCCATGATGGAGACCACCACCTCGTCCCCAGGGCGCAGGTTCGTCAGCGCGTAGCTGTACGCCACCAGATTCAGGCTCTCGGTGGTGTTGCGGGTGAAGATGATCTCCGCGCTGTCCGCCGCGTGCAGGAAGTCGCGCACGCTGTCCCGGGCAGTTTCCAACTGCTGGGTTGCGTCCACGCCCAGCTCGTAAAAGCCGCGCAGGGGATTGGCATTGTGGCGGGCGTAGAAGTCTGCCTCCGCCTGGATCACACAGTCGGGCCGCTGAGCCGTGGCCGCGCTGTCAATATAGATCGCTTTGCTTTCCCGCAGAAGCGGGAAGTCCTCCCGATGGGAGGGCATCATGACCTCGCTCACGCTTCCTCGCCTCCCGTCACAAAGCTGCGCAATGCTTCCGCGGCTTGTTCGTCGCCCATCTTCTGCGCCAGCGATTCCATGATCGCCCGGCTGAGCAGAGCGGCGGCCTCCGCTTCGGGAATGCCGCGGGAGGCGAAGTACAGCAGCGTATCCTCGTCCAGCCGGCCGATGGTCGCGCCGTGGTTGCCCGCCACGTCTTCCTCCGCGCAGAGGATCAGCGGCACGGTCTGGTTCACCACGTCGTCGCCCAGCAGCAGCACCGTTTCCTTTTCGTCGCCTGCAGAACCGGCGGAGCCGTGCTTGAAATCAATGGCCCCACGGAAGATCTTCCGGGCTGCGTCCCGCAGCGCACCGCTGGCGTTGATCTCGCAGGCGGTCTTCTTGCCCGTGTGACGCAGGACGTAATTCATATCAATGACCTGCGTGCCGGAGGCCAGATAGCCCAGATCGAGCTTCGCGCTGCTGCCGTCGCCCGAGAGCGCCAGCGCACAGCCCGCATAGGTCTTGGCTGTGCCGGGGAAGGCCTGCACCAGCTCCACCGCGGCATTCCTGCCGCACAGGCCGCCGATGTCGTTCAGCAGCTGTGCGGAGCTGTCCATCAGCTGTGTCTGGATCAGGCGAAGCTTTGCGCCCGTGCCCAGCGTGAGCTTGGTTTGTACTGCCAGCGCGCTTTCCGCGCCGCCGTGATAGGTCATGACCGCCGTCATGGTGCAGCCCTCCGCCACGGAGAGATACACGGACTGGGCGGCGCTTTTGCCTTCCGGGGCGGTCAGGTCAATGCGCACCACGGTGTCTTCACCGGGCTTGTCCGCGGTGAAGCACAGGGGAGACACGTCCGTGAAGAGCGCCTCCGTCTCCGGGCCGCAGCCGGTTTCCGGTACGGTCAGGGAAAGCGATGCCGCCGCATTGCCCGCGCAGACCGCCATGCAAGCCGCGTCCGCCTCCGGCCAGCGCACGCGGCTGTCGTTCATTTTCATCCACCGCCAGGTCTTGGCTGGCAGGGCGTTGATCGTTAGTTCTTTTGCTGCCATCATGTTGCAGGGATCCTTTCCGTCAGCCGATGCTGCCCTTCATTTCCAGGCGGATCAGGTTGTTCATCTCCACCGCGTATTCCAGCGGAAGCTCCTTCGAAACGTTATCCGCAAAGCCGCTGACGATCAGCGCTCGTGCGTCCTCCTCGCTCAGCCCGCGAGACATGAGGTAGAATACCGCCTCATCGCTGATGCGGCCGATGCGGGCCTCGTGACCCACGTCCGCGTCCTTGGTGCGGATGTCCATGGCCGGGATGGTGTCCGACCGGGACTCCGCGTCCAGCATCAGGGACTGGCAGGAAACGGCGGACTTGCTGTTCGCTGCGTCCTTGTTCACGACCACCGCGCTGCGGAAGGTGCTGACGCCGCCGTCCTTGGAGATGGAGCGGGCGTTCATGTAGGAGCTGGTATCCGGGGCGCTGTGAACCACCTTCGCGCCGGTGTCCAGATTTTGTCCCTTGCCGGCAAAGGTGATGCCGGTGTATTCCATGCGTGCGCCCCGCCCCTTGAGGATGCTCATAGGGTAGAGGTAGGATACATGGGAGCCGAAGGAACCGGACACCCACTCGATGGTGCCGCCCTCGTCCACCAGTGCCCGCTTGGTGTTCAGGTTATACATGTTCTTGGACCAGTTTTCGATGGTGGAATAGCGCAGCTTGGCCCGCTTGCCCACGAAGAGCTCCACACAGCCCGCGTGGAGGTTCGCCACGTTGTACTTCGGGGCGGAGCAGCCCTCGATGAAGTGCAGATACGCGTCGTCGTCCACGATAATGAGCGTGTGCTCAAACTGACCCGCGCCCTTGGCGTTCAGGCGGAAATAGGATTGCAGCGGAATGGTCAGGTGTACGCCCTTGGGCACATACACGAAGGAGCCGCCCGACCACACCGCGCCGTGCAGCGCCGCGAATTTGTGATCCGTGGGCTTGACCAGCTTCATGAAGTGGGTGCGCACCATGTCGGCATATTCGCCGTTCAGGGCGCTTTCCATGTCCGTGTAGACCACGCCCTGCTCGGCCACCTCGGCGCGAACGTTGTGATACACCAGCTCGGAGTCATACTGTGCGCCCACGCCCGCCAGCGACTTGCGCTCCGCCTGCGGAATGCCCAGCCGCTCAA